>NZ_JBTJEP020000003.1:0-275924 GCF_054456635.2 Leucobacter faecis | reverse complement strand
GAACCCGGAAGCTAAGACTGACTGCGCCGATGGTACTGCACTCGGGAGGGTGTGGGAGAGTAGGTCACCGCCGGACACCTTTTTATAAGGGGTCGTGGGGTTTTGCACTATGATCGTGCAGAGCCCTACGGCCCCTTTTGTATTTTGCAAGACCAAACTAAACAGTGTTTTCGGGAGGCACCCATGAACGAACGTCCAGACAGGCGAGATCACTCAGATCGCGGCCCCCGGAAACCCTATAACTCGGGTGGGAGTGGCGACCAACGGCGCGGTAACAGCGATCGTGGACCGCGCCGCGACGGTGAGTTTAAGCCGCGCCGCGATGGCGAGTTTAAGCCGCGCCGCGACGGCGAGTTCAAGCCGCGCCGCGATGGCGAGTTTAAGCCGCGTCGTGATGGTGACGGCGGGCAGCGTCGAGACGACCGCGGGTACGCTCCGCGCCGCAATGACGGTGACCGCGGTCCCCGCCGCGAGGGCGAGTTTAAGCCGCGCAATGACGACCGCGGGTACGCTCCCCGTCGTGACGATCGTGGCCCGCGCCGCGAAGGTGACTTTAAGCCGCGTCGCGATGGTGACTTTAAGCCCCGTCGCGATGGTGACTTCAAGCCCCGCCGCGATGGTGACTTCAAGCCCCGCCGTGACGGAGCCCAAGGTCCCCGACAGTACGACCGTAACGACCGTAACGACCGCGGACCCAAGGAGTACGGCCGCGGGGGCACCCGAGGTGGCGGCCGCAGCGACCGAGGCGGCGCTGGTCGCGAGTTCACCGAGGCAGAGCGTCTACAGCACCAGCTGCGCCCGGTGCGCAGTGAGCATGCTGATCCGGTGCTGCCCGAAGAGATCCAGGCGAACGACCTGCACCCCTCGGCGCGCAATGAACTCAAGACGCTGCAGCCCGATGTGCAAGATCGCGTTGCAAAGCACCTTGCCATGGTTGCGTACCTGATTGACGAGGATCCCGAGCTCGCACACCAGCACGCGCTGTCGGCGAGCCGCCGGGCAGGCCGCATTCCGGTCGCGCGCGAGACCCTCGCGATCACCGCGTACCGCACGGGCGACTTTGCACTTGCGCTGCGCGAGCTGCGCACCTACCGGCGCCTCAGCGGCCGCAACGATCACGTTGCGCTGATGGTCGATTGCGAGCGCGGTCTCGGTCGCCCCGAGAAAGCTATCGAGACGGCCCAGGGCATCGACGTCGCGTCGCTCGAGACGCAGGACCGCGTGCTGCTCGCGATCGCGGTCTCAGGCGCGCGGCTCGACCTCGGTCAGACTCAGCAGGCCCTGTTTGAGCTCGAGATTCCCGAGCTCAACCCTAAGAAGGCGTTTTCGTGGAGCCCCGACCTGTTCGGCGCATACGCTGCCGTGCTTGAAGATCTCGGCCGCGAGTCTGAGGCGAAGCGCTGGTACGCTCGCGCCGACCAGGCAGCCAACGCGCTCGACTCGCTGACGGCAGGCTTCGATGAGGTTGAGGTCTTCGAGATCTTCGAAGAACACTACGACGAAGAGCCCGAAGCCCCCGCTACAGTCGGCGAGGCCACCGAGGCTGCGCCGCAGCATGATCCGGATCAAAACCCGGCAGACGAGGGCGCCGAAACCGCCGAGGCGAGTGCGCCCGCAGCAACAGCGGTGTCAGCCCAGGCTGCCGCCGAGGCGGCGGGTGCATCGGCCGATACGCCCGATGCATCGCTCGATGCGATGTCCGTGGAGGACGAGGTCGCTCAGATTCTCGCCGATGCTGGCATTACAGACACTAGCGACGATGATGCGAGCGACGACGACGCTGCGGGCAGCGAGGAGGCCGCAAAGTGAAGCTGTTTGGCGCCAAGCGCACCCCCTTGGGGGCCGCGCCAATTGCGGGCCACAAGCTGCTGCTGACCGACCTCGACGGCGTCGTGTACCGCGGGCACCTTGCGGTCGATGGCGCTGTCGAGTCGCTGACCCTCGCCGCTGATTCGGCCCAGGTCGCCTACCTCACGAACAACGCGTCGCGCACAGACGAGACCGTGGCCGCACAGCTGCGCGGTTTTGGGCTGCCAGTGACGGCGAACGATATCGTGACGTCGCCGCAGGCTGCCGTGGCGCTGCTCGCACAGACCGTCGCCCCAGGCGCGCGCGTGCTCGTGATCGGCGGTGACGGCCTGGTCGATGAGCTAACCAAGGCCGGCTACGAGGTGACGCGCAGCGCAGACGATAGCCCGGCCGCTGTGCTGCAGGGATTCGCACCCGATATTGGGTGGAAGCACCTCGCAGAGGCAGCGTACGCGCTCGCCGAGCGCGCTGACGGCAGCGCGCTACCCTGGATCGCCACCAACACCGACTGGACGATGCCCACCGATCGCGGGCTCGCGCCGGGTAACGGCACCCTCGTGTCGGCGGTGCACACGGCGGTGCAGCGGCTGCCCGAGTTCGCGGGCAAACCCGAGACGCCCATTTATGAGGCGGCGTTTGCGCGCTTCGGCACGCGCGAGGCGCTCATGCTGGGCGACAGGCTCGACACCGACACGAAGGGTGCGCGCGCCGCCGGCATCTCGGCGCTGCACGTGCTCACAGGCGTTGACCGCCCCAAGCAGCTGGTGGCGGCCTCCAAAGACATGCAGCCGAACTACATCGTCGAGAATCTTGCGGGGCTGCACGAGCCGTACCCCGAGACCGTGACGCTGAAGGACGGCACCGCTCAGGTGGGCACCGCCAAAGTACGCATGGACGGCCACGTCGCAAAGGTGGTGTCTGAGGGTGACTCAGCGCTCAACCTGCTGCGCGCAGGTTGCGCCGCGATCTGGGGCTCGGGGCTTGCGATCTACGGCCTCAAAGTGCCCGAGATTCTCTATGAGGATCACTGGCGGTAACGCCGAACGCCGCACTGAACGCCGCACTGAACGCCGCACTGAACGCCGCGCTGATCGCACTGATCAGTGCGGCGTTCTATATGACATTGGTCCCGAGATATCTCGCCCGGTCAGCGCGGCGTCGGTGGTGCTCGTTAGGCTAAGGGCATGACAGTTTTAGACGACGCCGCGCAACCGGCCGGTGAGCTTCAAGAACCGGTAGTTACCGGTCAGCTCGAGCTCATCGGTGCGTTGGCGCTCGCACAGCGGGCGGCGGGCTTCTTGCAGCTGCACGATGAACTGCTCGCAGAGCTTGAGCGCAGCGATCAGCCCGTCGTCGCATCAGATACGGAGGCCGCGCATGCCTAACTCAGTCTGGGGCGGGGAGCCTGCGCGGCTCGACCGTGTGCTCCCTGAGCTTGGTCTTGCACGCTCGCGCACGCAGGCGCAGGAACTCATCGAGCGTGGCGAGGTGCGCATCAACGGTGTGACCGCGGGTAAGCCCAGCGTGCGCGTCGGCGCGGGCGACGACGTCGCGATCGCTGAGGTAGCGCGCTATGTGAGTCGGGCTGCGCACAAGCTCGTCACGGGTCTCGAAGCGTTTGGTATCGATCCTGCGGGCCGCACCGCGCTCGATCTCGGTGCCTCGACCGGTGGGTTTACGCAGGTGCTGCTTGAGCGCGGCGCCGCTGTTGTGCAGGCTATCGACGTGGGTCACGACCAACTCGCGCCAGAACTGCGGGGCGATCCGAGGGTTCGGCTCGTGGAGGGACGCAACGCGCGCGACCTCGACCCCACAAACCTGGCCGCCGATACCGGGGTGCAAGCGGCGCCTACGCTCGTTGTCGCCGATCTGTCATTCATTTCACTGCGTCTTATTTTTCCGGCGATCGCGCGCTGCGCGGCGCCCGACGCAGACCTTGTGCTGCTCGTCAAACCGCAGTTCGAAGTGGGGCGGGTGCGCGACGGGGTCGTCACCAACCCCGCACAGTGGGCCCAGGCGCTCAAGATCGCGGCGGCAGCGGCCGCCGAGAACGGCTATGAGGTGCGCGGGCTCGCCCGTTCACCGATTGCGGGCGGACACGGCAACCGCGAGTTTCTCGCCCATTTCGTGCGCGATGCAGGTCAGTCACTCGCAGATCAGTCACAATGGGACGCGCGCATCGCGGCGCTGTGTCAAGCCGAAGGAGACGAAACCGCATGAGCAGCACAGCGAACCAGGCGGGGGCAGCTGCGAGCAAATCGGCTGCTGAGCGCCGCATCTTGATCGTGTCGCACACTCACCGCGACGAGGCTGTCGCGGCGACGGTGCAGGCGGTGCAGGCGCTCATGGATGCCGGTGTGATTCCCGTAATGGACGGGCAAGACCTCGACGAGTTCTCGCCCCACATCGATGTTGAGCAGATTGAACGGCTCGGCGCCATCACGCCGATCGGGTCGCTCGAAGTCGCGATCGTGCTGGGTGGCGATGGCACGATTTTGCGTGCAGCCGAACTGTTGCGCGGCTCGCGCTGCCCCATCGTGGGCGTCAACCTCGGCCATGTTGGCTTTCTCGCCGAAATGGAGAGCTACGATCTCACCACCACGATTGAGCGGGTGCTGGCGCGCGATTACACCGTCGAAGAGCGGCTCACGCTGGATGTGACGGCCACGTGCGACGGCGTGGTCATCGCCGACACATGGGCGCTCAACGAAGCGAGCGTTGAGAAGCGGCGGCGCATGCTCGAGGTCGAGATCGGTGTTGATGGGCTGCCCGTATCGACGTTCGCCTGCGATGGCATGGTGCTTGCGACCCCCACCGGCTCGACCGCATACGCGTTCTCGGCAGGCGGGCCGGTCGTGTGGCCGACGGTGCAAGCGATGCTCATGGTGCCAATCGCGGCCCACGCGCTGTTCGACCGGCCGCTCATGACCGGCACCGATTCAGAGCTGAGCGTGCGCATCTTGCCCGAGAACATCGGCCCTGGCGTGCTGTGGTGTGACGGCCGACGCCGCACAGAACTGCCCGCCGGATCAATCGTGCGTGCCCGCACATCGAGTGAGTCGGTACGGCTCGCGCGGCTCAACGCCGCCGAATTCTCGCACCGGCTGGTACAAAAGTTTCACCTACCGGTGTCGGGTTGGCGCGGCGCGCGACGTGAGGAGACAGCATGATCGAGCAACTGCAGATTCGCGATCTGGGCGTCATCGCAGACACGACGCTGCCGCTCGGGCCAGGCTTCACCGCTATCACCGGTGAGACGGGCGCCGGTAAAACAATGGTTGTGAGCGCACTGGGGCTGCTCATGGGGGAGCGCTCCGACGCGGGCGCGGTGCGTTCGGGCACGAAGCAGGCCCGAGTCAGCGGCATCGTACGCACAGGTGACGCTGCCGTAGAACAAATCGTCTTCGACCTCGGCGGTGATGTCGAAGACGGCGAGCTCGTGCTCACGCGTACGGTGAGCGCCGAGGGGCGCAGCCGGGTGAGCGTCGGCGGCGCAAGCGCCCCGGTCGGTGGGCTCGTACGGCTTGCCGAGCGGCTATTCGCAGTCCACGGGCAGTCAGAGCAACTGCGACTCAAATCGCAGGCAGCCCAGCGCGACACACTCGACAGGTTCGGCGGCGAGAAAGTCGCGAAAACCCGTGCCGCATATGAGACTGTGCACGCGCGCTGCCGAGATCTCGCCGCCCAACTCGAGTCGCTGCGTGACGCCCGAGACGAGCGGGCAGCCGAAGCAGCACGCACACGCGCCGAGCTCGAAGAAATCGAAGCGGCAGACCCGCAGCCCGGGGAAGAGACCGACCTCACCGAGCGCATCGAACGGCTCAGCAATATTGAACTGCTGCGTGCGGCGACGTCGGCCGCGCACGAGGCGCTCGCGAGCGAGTCCGACGACCCGATGGCACGAGACGCGGCCGGGCTCGTCGATGACGCAGTACGCGAAGCCCTACGCGCCGCGGCATACGATGCCCGCCTTACTCCCATCGCAGAGACGCTGCAGAGCGTCAGCTTTCAGCTCGCCGACGCGGCCCGCGAGCTGGCAGCCTACGCGGGTGACCTCGACCAGGAGGGACCGGGCGAACTCGCGGCTGCGAACGAACGCCTCGCCGCGTTAAACGCGCTATTTCGGCTCTACGGCGTCGACACCGTCGCCGTCATCGCGTACGCGCAGCAGGCAGCCGAACGGCTCACCGAACTCGAGGGTGACGACGACCGTATCGACTCGCTTTCCGCTGAACTGACCGACGCCGCAGCACGCGAGGCGAAGCTCGCCGCAGAGCTCACCAAGCTGCGCACGGCGGCAGCAAAACGCATCTCCAAACTCGTCAGTGTCGAGTTGAAACAGCTCGCCCTACCCGACGCCGAATTTGTCGCGAGCGTGCTGCCGCTCGAGACGCTCACCGCGTCGGGCGCCGACGAGGTTCAGTTCTTGCTCGCCCCGCACCCCGGTTCAGAGCCCAGGCCTGTCGCAAAAACGGCCTCGGGAGGCGAGCTTTCGCGGGTCATGCTCGCGCTCGAAGTGGTCGTTGCAGGTGTTGACCCGGTGCCCACGTTCGTGTTCGACGAGGTCGACTCGGGCGTGGGCGGGGCCGCCGCGATTGAGATCGGGCGCAGGCTCGCGCAGCTCTCGAAAACGTCGCAGGTGATCGTCGTGACCCACCTAGCGCAGGTCGCGGCGTTCGCGAACAACCACCTGCGCGTGCAAAAAGACTCGAGCGGCGGGTTCACTGAGAGCAGTTGTGTACGCCTTGAAGGGCCCGCGCGACTCGGCGAGATGGCCAGGCTACTGTCTGGCCTTGCCGACTCCGACAGCGCGCTCGAGCACGCCGCCGAGCTTCTTGCGCTCCGCGGGTAGCTCCCAGGTGCTACGCTCCCAACCATGAACAAGTTGTTCGGACGGAGCGCACTGCGCAAGAGGCAGCCCGACGTGACTAGTCCCGCCGAAGAAAAAGCGGCGTACCTCGAGAGTCACCCCGACGTGGTGCACGCGGATATCGAGCAGATGGACGCCGACACGCGCAAGATGTACCGCGAAGCGCGTGAAGCAAGTCGTGACGCTCAAGCCGAACAAGCGCAGTCGCGCACGCGCGAATTTGTGATCCGATCACCGTTCCAGCTGGGCTTCACGGTCACGCTGGGGGTGCTCGTCGCGATCCTCTTCGGTTCGATGGTGGGAAAGCTGAGCACCATCATCATGTATGTTGCCGCCGCTTTGTTCATTTCGCTCGGCCTCGACCCGGTCGTGCGTATGCTCGAACGGCGCCACATTAAGCGCGGGTTGGGTATTGGCATCGTGTTTGGTGGCTTCGTCGTGGTGATCGCAGGGCTGCTCGCGATTATCATCCCGATGATCGCCAACCAGGTGTCGCAGCTCATCAAGAGTGCGCCGACCCTGTTTACCGACATCACCAAACAGCCCTGGTTTCACGACATCAATACCAGGTTTGGTACGTTCATCGATTTCGATGGTCTGCTCGACATGGGGCGCAACCTGGTAAGCAAACCCGAAAACTGGGCGCAGCTTGCAGGCGGCGTATGGCAGGCGGGCATCGGTATCGCCAACGGGCTCACCGCCACGCTCATCATTTTGATCCTGTCGCTCTACTTCCTGTCGTCCCTGCGCGGCATCAAACGGGCTTTCTACCAGGTCGTGCCCAAAACGGGGCGAGCAAAAGTGATCGACATTACCGAGCAGGTCACCAAATCGGTCGGTGGCTATGTCAACGGAATGGTTGTGCTGGCGTTCATCAACGCGACACTCGGGTTCATCATGATGACAATAGTCGGGGTGCCGTTCGCGGGGCTGGTTGCCGTGGGTGTGTTCCTGCTCGCGTTGATTCCGCTGATCGGCTCGGTGCTCGCCACCGTGCTCGTGTCAGTTGTGGCGCTCTTTAACTCACCGATGACCGCGCTCATCGCCGCGGGGTACTACCTCGTCTACATGCAGATCGAGTCATATTTGCTCACTCCAAAGGTGATGAACCGTGTCGTGTCGGTGCCAGGATCCCTCGTCGTGATCGGTGCGCTCGCTGGCGGCACGTTGCTGGGCCTGCTCGGCGCGCTGATCTCGATTCCCGTGACGGCGGCCGTTCTCATGATCATTAAACAGGTTTGGGTGCCCCGACAAGAGCTGCGGTAGCTCTCTCACCGCAACCTAACGAAATCAACTGATAGGATCGAAGCCCGTGGGAACGAAGCAGAGCGCGGCACAGCCGAAAACGACCAAGCACATCTTTGTTACCGGGGGCGTGATCTCGTCACTCGGTAAAGGCCTGACGGCCGCCAGCCTGGGTAACCTGCTCACCGCACGTGGTTTGCACGTGGTGATGCAGAAGCTCGATCCCTATCTGAATGTGGATCCGGGCACTATGAACCCGTTCGAGCACGGCGAGGTCTTCGTGACCGACGACGGCGCCGAAACCGACCTCGACATCGGTCACTACGAACGTTTCCTCGGCATCAACCTGTCGCAGGCCGCCAACGTAACGACCGGCCAGATCTACTCGACTGTGATCGCTAAGGAGCGCCGTGGCGATTACCTCGGCGCGACCGTGCAGGTGATTCCGCACATCACGAACGAGATCAAGCGTCGCATGCGCCTGCAGGCATCGGAAGACCCGCAGCCCGACGTGATCATCACCGAGGTGGGCGGCACCGTCGGCGATATCGAGTCGCAGCCGTTCCTTGAAGCGGCACGCCAGGTGCGCCATGAGCTCGGCCGCGGCAACGTGTTCTTCGTGCACGTGTCGCTCGTACCGTTCATGGGTGCCTCGGGTGAACAGAAGACGAAGCCGACCCAGCACTCGGTGGCGGCGCTGCGCTCGATCGGTATCCAGCCCGACGCGCTCGTGCTGCGCAGTGATCGTCCGGTCACCGACGACAACATGCGCAAGATCGCGCTCATGTGTGACGTCGAAGAGAACGCCGTGATCAACGCGATCGACGTGCCCAGCATTTACGACCTGCCGACGCTGCTCAACACGCAGGGACTCGACGGCGTGATTGTCGAACACCTGGGGCTGTCTGAGCGATCCAACGACGTCGACTGGACCGAGTGGCAGCCGGTGCTCGACGCCGTACACGAGCCGAAGGGTGAGGTGACGATCGCGCTCGTCGGCAAGTACATCAACCTCCCCGACGCCTACCTGTCGGTCACCGAAGCGCTGCGCGCGGGCGGCTTCGCGCACGCCCAGAAGGTGAACCTGAAGTGGGTGCCCGCAGATGACTGCGAAACCCACGATGGCGCGAAGGCCGCTCTCGGTGATGTGCACGGCATCTGCGTGCCCGGCGGTTTTGGCGTGCGCGGCATCGAGGGCAAGCTCGGTGCGCTGCGCTTCGCCCGCGAGAACGGTATTCCCACACTCGGCCTGTGCCTCGGCATGCAGTGCATGGTCATCGAGTACGCGCGCAACGTCGCAGGGCTCGAGGGTGCATCGTCGACCGAGTTCGACCCCGAGACCAGCGTGCCCGTCGTGGCGACGATGGCCGAGCAGGTTGAGATTATTGACGGCGGCGACATGGGCGGCACCATGCGCCTCGGCCTGTACGAGGCGCAGTTCGCTGCGGGCTCCCTCGCCGAGCGCCTCTACGGCGCGAAGAGCGCGAGCGAGCGCCACCGCCACCGCTACGAGGTCAACAACGCCTACCGCGACGAGATCGCCGCGGCCGGCCTGTCGTTCTCGGGCATGAGCCCCGACGGCTCGCTCGTCGAGTACGTCGAGCTGCCCGCCGATCAGCACCCGTTCTACATCGCCACCCAGGCGCACCCCGAGCTGCGGTCGCGCCCCGGCCACCCGCACCCGCTGTTCGCGGGGCTCGTGTCGGCCGCGATCGGCCGCCGCGAGGCTGCCCGCCTCTTCGAGGTCGAGGGTGACGACAACTAACGATCGCGAGAAGGGCGCGGGGGCCGAGGCTCCCGCGCCCTTCGGCGCATCCGACGCAAATGGGCTGGGCGATCCGGCTCAAAAGGCGCCCGCCCATTTGCTCGCCGATGCGGCCGCGCGCGTGCACGTGCTGGAGAGCGAGTTGATCGTGCGTGGCCGGGTGTGGGACGTGCGCCGCGATCGGTTCGAGTTTGGCGGCGCCGAGCTCGTGCGCGACTACGTCGATCACACGGGCGCGGTCGCCGTGCTGGCGCTCGACGAGGCGGGGCGCGTGCTGCTGATCAAGCAGTACAGGCACCCGATCGCGCGCAGGGACGTCGAGATTCCGGCGGGATTGATGGACGCACCAGGCGAGTCGGGGCTGGCGGGCGCTCAGCGAGAGCTGGCCGAAGAAGCCGATCTCGCGGCGGGCCGCTGGGACCTGCTGCTCGACCTGTTCTTGTCGCCCGGCGGATCGAGCGAGGCCATGCGCATCTTCCTGGCGCGCGATTTACACCCGGTCGCGCACGACTTCGTGCGCGAGGGTGAGGAGGCCGAGCTCGAACCCGTGTGGGTGCCGCTCGATGACGCGGTCGCTGCGGCGCTTCAGGGCCGGATCGGCAATGCCGTGACCGTGAGCGCGGTGTTGGCGGCACACGCCGCGCGCGGTGCGGGCTGGGCGTCGCTGCGCGACCCCGAAACGCCGTGGGAGTTTCGTGCGGGCGTGCAGGGCGAACGGTCGCGATGAGCGGGCTCGCGGTCGACGCAGGCATCGATCGGTTCTTGCGGCACGTTGCGATCGAGCGCGGCCTCGCCGCAAACAGCCTGGCGGCGTATCGGCGCGATCTCGCGGCATACGCCGATTGGCTGGTAGGGCAAGACATTACCGATTTAGCCCACGTCGGCCCAGATACGCTCTCGGCGTTCGTGGCCGACCTCGCCGCGCCGGCCGGGGAGCGGGCGCCACTCGCGGCAGCGTCGATTACTCGCCGCGCGTCGACCGTGCGCGGCATGCACCGCTACCTGTTTGAAGAAGACCTGCTCGACGGGTATGCGGGGCGGGGGCTGCGCACGCCCAAGAAGCAGCTGCGCCTGCCGCAGGCGTTGTCTGTGGATGAGGTTGAAGCGCTGCTCGCGCACGCGGGCGGCGACGACCCCGTAGGGCTACGTGACCGTGCGCTTCTCGAGCTGCTGTACGGCAGCGGGGCGCGGGTCAGTGAGGCGTGCGGCATCGACATCGACGACCTGCTGCTCGAGGGCGGCCGCAGCGATGCGCTGGCTGGAGGCGCTGGCGGTGCGGGTGAGGCGAACGCCGCTGCCGAGCAGGCGCTCGCGGGCGGCGGGCTGCTGCGTGTGCTCGGTAAGGGGTCGAAGCAGCGCATTGTGCCGTATGGCAGCTACGCGGGTACGGCGATCGCGGCCTACCTGGTGCGTGCCCGCCCCAGCATGGTGGCGAAGGGCAGGGGAACCCCCGCCCTGTTTGTAGGGCCGCGTGGTTCCCGCATTTCGCGTCAGAGCGCGTGGCTCGTGATCCAGGCAGCGGCGGGGCGCGCAGGCATCACCCGTCATGTGTCGCCGCACACGCTGCGGCACTCGTTCGCGACGCACCTGCTATCGGGGGGCGCAGACGTGCGCACGGTGCAGGAGCTGCTCGGCCACTCGTCGGTGACCACCACGCAGATCTACACCCAGGTCACGGCCGACACGCTGCGCGAGCACTACCTCTCCTCGCACCCGCGCGCGAAGTAGCGGTTCACCGTCATTCTGCGGGACGCACCACCACCGTCATTCTGCGGGACGCTCCGCCACCGTCATTCTGCGGGAGCGTGCGACTCGCAGAATCCACACACCGTTGCCGACTGGGCCGCGACCAGCCCAGACAACGATAGGATGAATCGTTAGTGACACGGGAGGAGGCCCACGTGGCGAACGCGCAGGAGAAGATCGGCCCGACCGGCAGGCCGGAGCGACACATTCCGCCACCCTCATTTCTCGCCAGTCACGGCCCCGCCCGCATCATCGCGATGTGCAACCAGAAGGGCGGCGTTGGCAAGACGACCAGCGCAATTAACCTTGCGGCGGCGCTCGCGCGCTACGGCCGCAGGGTGCTCGCGATCGACTTTGACCCGCAGGGTGCGCTCTCGGCTGGTCTGGGCGTGCCAGCACACGACGTGCCCACGATCTACGATCTGATGCTCGGCAAGGTGAAAGACCCGCGCGAAGCGATTCAGCAGACCGCCACGCTCGGACTCGACGTGATTCCCGCCAACATCGATCTGTCAGCGGCAGAGGTGCACCTCGTTACCGAGGTCGCGCGCGAGCAGATTCTAGCCGGCGTGCTGCGCAAGATCGCCGATGACTACGACGTGATCTTGATCGACTGCCAGCCATCGCTGGGGCTACTCACCGTGAACGCGCTCACCGCGAGCCACGGGGTACTGATTCCGCTGGCGTGCGAGTACTTCGCGCTGCGCGGTGTTGCGCTGCTCGTTGAGACGATCGACAAGGTTAAAGAACGGCTCAACCCCGCGCTCGAGCTCGACGGCATTCTCGCCACCATGTTTGACCCGCGCACGCTGCACGCCCGCGAGGTGCTCGAACGCGTCGTCGATACGTTTGGAGACAGCGTCTTTGACACTGTCATTGGGCGTACGGTGAAGCTGCCCGACGCGCAGATCGCGGCGAAGCCGGTGCTCGACTACGCGCCAGCGAACCCTGCCTCAGAGGCCTACCTGAAACTCGCCCGCGAGCTCGTGCAACGCGGCGTCGTCGCCTAAGCGAAGCCCCCGTGACCCGCACGAGCGAAGCCGCAGGCGATCGCGACGTCGAGTTTCGGGTGAGCCTCGACGTGTTCGATGGCCCGTTTGACCTGCTGCTCAGCCTGATCGGCAAACACGAACTCGACATCACTGAGGTGTCGCTGAGTCTTGTCACCGATGAGTTCATCAGTTACCTCGCAGGGCGCGACGCTACCGGGTCTGAAGAGGGCCGCTTTGAGGCTGCCCAGCTCGATCAAGCGAGCGAGTTTCTGGTGGTGGCGGCAACGCTCCTCGACCTGAAGATCGCGAGCCTGTTGCCGCAGGGCGAAGCCGTCGACGCCGAAGACATTGCGCTGCTCGAAGCGCGTGACCTGCTCTTTGCACGGTTACTGCAGTACCGCGCGTTTAAACAGGCGAGTGCCTGGTTTCGTGAGCGGCTCGTGGTTGAGGGCGGCAGGCACCCGCGCCAGGTGCCACTCGATGTTAGGTTTCGCGAGGCGGGCCCCGCACTCGAACTACAACTTTCTCCGCATGATTTCGCGGCCATCGCCCAGTTCGCGTTTACCCCGCGTGAGATTCCCACCGTCGGGCTTGCGCACCTACACGCCCCGCTCGTGTCACTTCGAGAGCAAGCGGCGATCATCGTGACGCTGCTGCGCGAGGGAAGCGCGAAGACGTTTCGTGAGCTCATTCTCGGCGCCACCGAGCGCGGCATCATCGTCGCAAGATTTCTCGCAATCCTCGAACTGTACCGTCGCGACGCAGTGAGTTTCACACAGGTCGAACCCCTGGGAGAATTGATTGTGCAGTGGACCGGCGCAGGCTGGTCTGACGACGATCTAACGACACTGGGGAGCGACTATGAGTGAGCACGCGCCGACCGCGCACGCGCAGGCGGGGGCCACCCGCGCTGGCGAGACTCACGGCGAAGAACTCGAGGTCGCGCGCGCAGCGCACTCGCTCACCCAGCAGCTCGAAGCGCTCTTGATCGTCGCCGAAGAACCCCTCGACGCGCAGACCCTCGCCGCAGCGGTCGCACGGCCCGTACCCGACGTGCGCGCGGCGCTCGCCCGGCTGCAAGCCGAATACGACGGCGTAATTGACCCCGGAGTGACCGGCCCAGGCGCGAGCGCTGGCCCGGGCCTTGAGGGCTCGGGCGAGGCAGGATCCGGATCAAATGCGGGCGGAGGGGCCGAGCGCGTAGAAGGAGCGCAGGGCAGCTTCGCGCCGCGGGGATTTGAGCTGCGCGAGGTGCCCACGGGCTTCAGGTTCTACGTACGGGCTTCTCTCGACGCAGTTGTGGCAGACTTTGTGAGGCAGGAGCGCAGTGCGCGGCTGTCGCAGGCGGCTCTCGAGACGCTCGCCGTGATCGCGTATCGGCAGCCGGTCACGCGGGGGCAGGTCGCCCAGATTCGTGCGGTGAACGTCGATTCGGTCGTGCGGACGCTGCTCAGTCACAGCCTGGTGGCAGAGGTTGGCCGGCATGAAGAGACGGGCGCGACGCTCTACGGCACCACCGCGGTGCTGCTCGACAAGCTCGGCATCAGCGATATTGCCGAGCTGCCACACATTTCGCCGTTGCTTGATGACGGCGCCCAGGGTTTTGAACATGAAGTTTTGTAGGCGCGCTTTCGCGCCAGGGTGGAAGGTAATCACATGAATCGCGATAGCGAAGGCCTCGGCGGCTCGTTCTCAGTCGACGGCGAAAACGTCGAGGTAGACCTCGCAGAGTTCGGTTGGGAGGGGGGCGCGGCTGGCGCTGACGGCACCGATGGTGCTGCTGGTGCTGACGGCACCGATGGTGCCGACCCAGACGACGGGCGCGTGAGGCTGCAGAAGGCGCTCGCGCACGCGGGCATCGCTTCGCGTCGCGCCTGCGAGTCGCTCATCACGACCGGCCGAGTGCGCGTCAACGGCAAGGTCGAACACGAGCTGGGATCGCGCGTCGATCCTGAGGCAGACGAGGTGCGCGTCGACGGTGTCGTCGTGCAGCTCGACGTGTCGAAGCGTTACTTCGTGCTCAACAAGCCGCAGGGTGTCGTGTCGACCATGAGTGACGAGCACGACCGCCCCGATCTGCGCGAATTCACCGACAAGATCAAGGACCGGCTCTACAACGTGGGGCGCCTCGACACCGACACGAGCGGCCTGCTGATCCTCACCAACGACGGCGAGCTCGCACACAAGCTCGCGCACCCGAGCTTTGGTGTCTCGAAGACGTACGTGGCGCGCGTGCGCGGCCGCATCACCGGTGCCGTGATTCAGCAGCTCAAGTACGGAGTCGAGCTGAAGGACGGCCCGATCCACGCCGACCGCGCCCGCATTCTCTCTGACGGCGGTGGCGGTAAGTACTCACTCGTCGAGCTGACACTGCACTCGGGCCGCAACCGCATCGTGCGTCGCATGCTCGCAGAGGTCGGATTTCCCGTCATCGATCTCGTGCGACGCCAGTTTGGCCCGCTCAGCCTCGGCACGCTCGGCATCGGCGAGATGCGCGAGCTGTCTGCCGGCGAGCGCGGGGCCCTCCTGTCGGTGACGAGCGAAGACGGATCTGTCGCGGACGGTGGCGCCTCGGGCGGTTCTGCGTCAGGCGGCACCGCAGAGAATCCGACTAGGCGTGGCTGGGCTAAGAGCGCGCGCGTAAAGAACGCAGGTGCGAAGGCTGGCGCTAAGGGCGGGCGCGGTGCCGGTGGTGCCGGCGGCGCCGGTAAGCGTCGCGACGAAATCACGGCCGGGCGCCCCGGTGACGGTAAGGGCGCACGCGGCCTGCGCGGAATCGCGGCACGCGGTAACCCGCACGGCCGCCGCACGGCAGATGATGCGCGTGAGTGGCAGAGCCGCGGCGAAGCAGAAGCGCAGGAGCGTCGTGCAGGCGGTGCTGGTCGCGGTGCTGGTCGCGGTGCTGGTCGCGGTGCTGGCGCTGCCCGGGGTGCTGGTGCTAGCCGCGGTGCTGGCCGCGGTGGTTTCGAACGCAACGATCGCGATGGTCGTGGGTTCGATCGCAATGACCGCAATGACCGCAACGGCCGCAATGAACGCAGCGACCGTTCAGAACGCCCTGGTCAGGGTGCTGGCCGCGCGCGCGTCTGGTCAGATCGTGATGACCGCAGCGATCGCTCGCCCCGGGCAGATCGCAGCGACTACTCTGGCCGCGATAACTTCCGCGGTAGCAACGAGCGCAACGAGCGCAACGAGCGCCGTAATGATCGCAACGACCGCGGTGGCAGCGAGTACCGCGGCCGCACCGACCGCAACGACCGTGGCGAGCGTGGCGGCGAGCACCGCGGCCACGGCAGAGGCGACTCGGCGCGAGGCGGATCCGGCGCTGGATACAGCCGCGGCAGCCAGAGTCGCGGGCCCCAGCACGGTGGCCAAGAGCGTAACGACCGCAACGATCGTGGATACCGCGGCGGCAGCGAGTACCGCGGCGGTAACGACCGTGGTGGCAGCGACCACCGCGGACGTAACGACCGCAACGACCGTGGATACCGCGGCGGACGTGATCAGCGGGGCGGGGCGCGATGAGCGACGCGCAGCTGAGCGCGCGCACGCGCGGCACCGTACACATCATCGGATCGGGCCTGCTCGGGGCGAGCGTGGGCCTCGGCCTGCGCGAACTCGGCGTCGACGTGACGCTCGAAGACCTGTCGCCCACGACCGTTGCGCTCGCCGCAGACTACGGCGCAGGGCGGGTGCGCACAAGCGCCGATGACGAGCCCGCGCTCGTAGTCGTCGCGACCCCGCCCGACGTGACGGCAGACGTCGTCGAGGGGGCGCTCACCCGCTTTCCGGGCGCGGTCGTCACCGATGTCGCGAGCGTGAAGCTGGCACCGTTCGAAGAGCTGAAGCGCCGCGGCCTTGACCTCACCAACTACGTAGGTTCGCACCCGATGGCCGGCCGCGAACGCGGCGGCGCCACCATGGCCCGCGCCGACCTGTTCGCGGCGCGCCCCTGGGTGATCTGCCGCGACACCGAGACGCCCGCCGCGGCGCTCGCGCTCGTCGAAGCGATCGCGCTCGACCTCGGCGGTGTGCTCATCGAAATGACGCCCGAGCAGCACGACCGCTCGGTGGGGCTCGTATCGCACCTGCCGCAGGTCATTTCGAGCCTCACCGCCGCGCGCCTCGCGCCCGCGAGCGACCTTGCGATCGGCCTCGCGGGAGGCGGTCTGCGTGACACGACGCGTATCGCTCAGAGCGACCCCGAGCTGTGGGTGCAGATCCTCGGCGCGAACCGGGGCCCGGTCGTCGAGCTGCTCGAAGCGTTTGCCGCCGATCTGGCCGAGTTCGCTGAGGCTTTGCGCGATCCGGATCAGCCTGGAGCCAAGCGCCGCATCGCCGACCTCTTGGCAGCGGGCAACACCGGTGTCGCAAGGATTCCCGGCAAACACGGATCTGCCGAGCGATTCACGACGATCACAGTGCTGATCGATGACCAGCCGGGCCAGCTGGGCCTGCTGCTCACCGAACTCGGAGAACTGGGCATTAATATGGAAGACTTGCGCCTGGAACACTCTCCCGGGGCACAAATTGGTTTTGCAGAGATCGCCGTGCTGCCCGAGGTAGCTGAGCGTGCGGTGTCAGACCTGGTTGAGCGCGGATGGAGGACGCTGTGACAGAAACTGTGACGACGGTAGAAGCCGAGACGGTAACGAACGCGGTGGCGGCGCCCCTGCTGGTAGCTATTGACGGCCCCGCCGGCAGTGGCAAGTCGAGCGTCTCTCGCGCCGCCTCAGACCGGCTCGGGTTCGGCATTCTCGACACGGGCGCCGCATACCGCGCGCTCGCGTGGATCGCTCTGCAGGCCGGCGTCGACCTCGACCAAGAGGCCGCGGTGCTGCGTCTGATGGACGCGTGGGAGTACACGATCACGATGCGCGGCGAACAGCGGGTGACCGTGGGGCTTGCGGGCGCAGACCCGATCGATGCGACCGCGGCGATTCGTGAGCACGCCGTGAGTGGCCAGGTGAGCCGGGTCTCGAAGCATCCCGTGGTGCGCGAGCGGCTCAACCGCATGTTTCGTGAGCTTGTCGCCACATCGGGGCTTCCTGGCGTGGTGATCGAGGGCCGCGACATTACGACCGTTGTAGCGCCCGACGCCCCCGTGCGCATTCTCATGACCGCGTCGGCCGAGGCGCGCGCCACGCGCCGGGCGGGCGAGCTTGAGGGGCTCACACACGAGCAAGTGCTCGCAGACATCGCCGCGCGCGATGCCAAAGACGCGCTCGTGGTCGACTTTTTTAACCCCGCCCCGGGGGTGACGCTCGTGGATACGAGCGACCTGAACTTCGAGCAGTCGGTGCAGGCTGTCATCGACATCGTAGAAGCGGCGCGAGTGCCCGCAGAGAAGAGCAACTAATGACGATCGAACGAGCAGGCGACGAGTTCGCCGCCGCCCAAGAAGCCGAGGTGTTTGACGCTTCGAACGTGCCGGCTGACGAAGTTATCGAGGGCTTTGGCATGTCTGAAGACGGCGATGAATTCGACGGAGTAGTCACCGACGAAGAGCGCCTGCGTGCGATGCGCTCAAACCTCGACAGCTTCTCGCTCGAAGACGACGACATCGCGATTATCGGCGATGACGGTGAGTTCTTGGGCTTCAAGGAGCAGGCTTCTGAGACGCTGCCCGTTGTTGCGATCGTGGGCCGCCCCAACGTGGGCAAGTCGGCGCTCGTCAACCGTATTCTGGGTCGCCGCGAGGCCGTCGTTGAAGACAAGCCCGGTGTGACACGCGACCGCGTGAGCTACCAGGCCGACTGGAACGACACCCGCTTCACGCTCGTCGACACCGGCGGTTGGGAGCCCGACGCGAAGGGCATCGACGCTTCAGTCGCGCTGCAGGCCGAGGTGGCGATTGAGCTGTGTGACGTCGTCATGTTTGTGGTCGACTCACGCGTGGGCCCGACCGCGACCGACGAGCACGTCGTACAGCTGCTGCGCCGCACCAAGAAGCCCGTGTTTCTTGTCGCCAACAAGGTCGACGACGCTGTGCTCGAGCCCGAAGCAGCTCAGCTGTGGTCGCTCGGCCTCGGTGAACCGCACCCCGTCTCTGCCCTGCACGGCCGCGGTGTGGCAGACCTGCTCGACCTCGTCGTAGGCTCGCTGCCCGAAGAGTCGACGGTTGCCCAGCCCAAGCTGCTGGGCCCGCGCCGCGTCGCCCTCATCGGCCGCCCGAACGTGGGCAAGTCGAGCCTGCTTAACAAGGCCGCCGGCGAAGAGCGCGCTGTCGTGAACGAGCTCGCTGGCACCACCCGCGACCCCATTGACGAGCAGATTGAGCTGGCCGGGCGGGTGTGGACGTTTGTCGACACCGCCGGTATTCGCCGCCGCGTGCACATGCACAAGGGCGCCGACTTCTACGCTTCGCTGCGCACAACTGCCGCGCTCGAAAAGGCCGAGGTCGCCGTCGTGCTCATCGACGTGACGCAAGAGATCAGTGACCAGGATCTGCGCATCATCGACCTGGTGCTCGAGTCGGGCCGCGCGCTCGTGCTCGCGTTCAACAAATGGGACCTGCTCGACGACGATCGCCGTCGCTACCTCGAGCGCGAGATCGAGAAGGATCTCTCACACGTGGAGTGGGCGCCTCGCGTCAACATCTCGGCACGCACCGGCCGCCACCTCGAGAAGCTGGTGCCCGCGCTCGACGCTGCACTTGAGTCGTGGGACACCCGCATTCCGACCGCGAAGTTCAACGCGTTCGTGGCCGAGCTGGTGCAGGAGCACCCGCACCCGCTGCGTGGCGGCAAGCAGCCGCGCATTCTGTTTGGTACGCAGGTGCAGAACCGTCCGCCCACGTTCGTGCTCTTCACCACCGGGTTCCTGGACCCGCAGTACCGTCGCTTCATTCAGCGCAGGCTGCGCGAAACCTACGGTTTCGAGGGCTCACCGATCGTGCTGAACATGCGCATTCGCGAGCGTCGCCCGCGCACGTAACCGCGCATATGATTGTGGCCGCGTCCCCCTTAGGGGGCGCGGCCACAGTCATTTGCGCGGGCTTTTCCTTCCGTCATTCTGCGCGACGAAGGAGTCGCTGAATCCACAACCTACGCAACAAACGGTAGGGCAATCAGGCCCGCGCTCACGATGAGCACGAACACCAGCACGGCGAGGGCGGCGAGCCCAAGCATCACCCCGTTGAGCCACACGCCCCACAGAGCGAGCGTGCGTTCAGAGGTCTCGCGACGTAGCGCTTTCACTCCGAGCACGAGTCCAATGACGGGCGCGATCACCGTCCAGCCCGACACCACCGACACGATGCCCAACACGAAGCTCGCGATAGCGAAGCCGCGCTCCCGGTCTGACGAACCCGCTGTGGGCTGTGCGTTTGGCTGCTGTGCGTTTGGCTGCTGTGCGAACTGGGCGGTCGCCTGCGCGGTGCCCTGCTCGGTGGCCTGGGGTGCGCTGACACCCGCGGTGACCTGTTCTGCTGCGGGTAACTGAGCTGTGCTGTTCATGGAGGTTCCTCTCTGCGCGGTACGCAACTGTCGGTGCAAACCTGCGACCGATCTATTGGTTCCTACGCTACGCGCGTGAGCTCTGCCCCGGATCGCCCGCCGGTACCAACCTCCGGCCGCGGCACGGTACCGCAGTACCACGGTGCTCGCGGCACCGCCGCCAGTGTTTGCCGATGCTGCCGCTAGCGTCCGCCGCCCGCCCAGGCGGTCGCGGAGGCCAGCGGCTATGGCCACTGGTGCCTATGGTTTCGACCGGCGCCTATGGTTTCGTCAGCGTTACAACGCACGATCTCATAGGCGCCAGTCGAAACCATAGGCGTAGGTGGACGGGGAGGCCACGTGCACGGGCGGGCCAGCCGGCGCTGACGGGCCCGTCAGCGCGCCGCCTGTCAGCGCCGCCCGTCAGCGCCGCCCGTCAGCGCCGCCCGCCAGCGCCGTTGCCGCTAGCGCGGCCGGGCCGGTCGCGCCGACCACGGCCGGTACCTACCTCCTAGTGTTCGGCAGCCGAGATGTCGGTGCCCTTGGGGGTCATCAAGAACACGGCGACGCCGGCAGCAAACATGATCAAGCCGCCGGTGATACCCGTGACCTGCAGCGAATGCGTGAAGGCCTCGCCTGCGGCGTGGGCGAGATCCGGCACTGCAGCCTCTTCAGAGATTGCGACCGCAGCGCCCAGCGACTCGTGCGCTTGCCACGAAAGCTTGTCGGTGAGCGGTTTAAGGGCCGGGCTGAGGGTGAGCTCAGCGCGGTAGATCAGCGCCGAAACGCTGCCGAGAATCGCGACACCCAGCACCGCGCCCAGCTCGTACGAGGTCTCTTCGAGCGCTCCGGCGCTGCCGGCCTTCTCTTCGGGGGAGCCCATCATGATCATGGCCGACCCGATCGCGAGCGAGCCCATGCCCACACCGATGAGTGCGAGCGCGAGAATGATCACGCCGATGTCGAGCCCGCCGGGAGCGACCCCCAGAATGAGCATGCCGAGGCCCGCGATCGCGATGCCGCCGGCGAGCACCGCGCGCGTGCCGATGAGGCGCGTGGCGGCGGGGGCGAGCAGCGATGAGATCGCGCTCGTGACCGCGATGGGCAGCATTTGTACGCCCGCTTCGATGGGGGAGGCGCCGTTGACGAGCTGCAGCCACTGCGCGAGCAGCAGCATCGCCGCGGCCATCGCGAACATCGAGCCGAGGGCGGCGATGATGCCGGCCGAGAAGACTCGGCTGCGAAACAGTTGCAGGTCGAGCAGCGGGTGCGTGCTGCGCACCGAGCGCGCGCCGAACCAGGCGAGCAGTGCGAGGCCCGCGAGCAGCGCGATCCAGGCGTCGATTGCGGTGAGGCTCGCGGTCTTGCCAAACATTTTGATTGCCCAGATCGTGAGCGTCATGCCCACGAGCGCGAGCACAGCGGCGAGGAAGTCGAGACGGCCGGGGTTCTTGACGCGCGACTCGGGCAGGATCAGCACGCCAGCGATGAACGCAAGGACCATGAGCGGCACGTTCACGAGGAACGCGGCGTGCCATGAGAAGTGCTCGAGCAGGAATCCGCCAAGCAGCGGGCCGATTGCGGCGCCCAGGCCTGAGACGGCGGCCCAGATCGCGAGCGCGGTCGCGCGCTCCTTGGGATCCTGGAAGATCACGCGAATGAGCGACAGCGTCGTGGGCATGATCATCGCGCCGCCGATGCCGAGCAGCGCGCGCACGCCAATCACCGCGTCAGCGGTCGGCGCCCACAGAATTAGTAGCGACGCGGCACCAAAGATCAGGTAGCCCAGCAGCAGCATGCGCTTGCGGCCCCAGCGATCGGCGATCGCGGCGAACGGTACGAGCAGGCCCGCGAGCACGAGGGAGTAGACGTCGATGATCCACAGCTGCTGGTCGGAGTCGGGGTGCAGTTCGGCCGACATTTCGGGCAGCGCGATGTTGAGGATCGTCATGTCCATCATGATCACGAGCAGGCTCGCGGTGAGAACCGCGACGGCCGCCCATCGGCGCGTGCGTGAAAGTGATTGGACTGTGGCGGAGGGCATGTGCCTGGGAGCCTTTCGGGGTTAGGGCTTGGTGCTTTGGTGCTTTGTGCTTAGAAGCTTGGTGGCTTAGAAGCTTGGTGGCTTAGTTCTCAGCCGGATCGGGCATGTTGATGAGCGCTTGCACCGTGCGCTTGATCGTCTCGCGATCGAGCGGGTGCTCGTGGAGGCCCGCGTGCAGCGTGACGCCGTCGTAGTAGGTGGCGATCGCGGTCGCGCGCTCGCGGCCGATGGTGCGGGCGAGCATATCGATGAGCCGGTTTGACCAGCGCAGCGCGAGCTCGCGCAGGTGCGGGTCGGTTGACGCGGTGGTCATGAGTGCAATGTCGGCATTGACCACGCGTTCGTCTTGTAAAAACGAGCAGAACTCGTCGACGAGTGGATCGGGGTTGTGCGCGACCTCGTCAATGAACACTGCCATGCGGGCAAGTGACTCGTCGATCTCGTCGGCGAGGAGCTGCAGGGCGGCTTCGCGAATTTCGTCAATCGAGGTGAAGTGCTGCGTCGTTGAGCCGAGCGGCACTTTGGCCTGGGCGGCGATGGCTCGGTGGGTGAGCTTGGAGACGCCGTGCTCGACGACCAGCTGTGACGCGGCGGCGATGATCTCGCGGCGGCGGCCCTCGGGGTCGCGGCGCCGGGGGGCCTGGGGCTGCTCGTTCATGGGGCCTTTCTGGTGTGAGGACGAGTACGTTCTCACAGTGTACATCTGTACATGTACGTTTGTACACTTTTCAAAGTGTTGCATTTTGTTGTTGCTTGTCTGCCCGTTTGTCGTTCGTTGCGGGTAGCGTGGGGGCTAACTCGCCGCGAAGTCGCGGCGCGAACAAGGAGGACACCCGCAATGGCCGAAATCAGCACGGCTGATCTCTACGACGAGCGCGGCGCGCAGCTGCAGTCGCTCGCGCTGCAGATGCAAGACATTGGCGGCATCGTCGGATTCACGGGCGCCGTGCGTACCGTGCGCTGCTTCCAAGACAACCTGCTCGTGCGCGAGACGCTGCAGAGTCCGGGGGAGGGGTGCGTGTTGGTGATCGACGGCGCGGGCTCGCTCTCGACCGCGCTCGTGGGTGACGTGATCGCGAGCGCCGCGGCAGACAACGGCTGGGCTGGCATCATCGTGAACGGTGCGATTCGCGACCGCATGTCGCTGGGTACGCTGCCGATTGGCGTCAAGGCGCTCGGGTCGAACCCGGCACGATCGTCGAAGACCGGCGCGGGTGAGGTCGACGTGACGGTCGAGTTTGGAGGGGTGCGGTTCGAGCCCGGCGCCCAGGTGTGGTGCGACGAAGACGGGGTGCTGGTCGCCAAGCCCGCCGCGGCGTAGCACCGCGACTTGTCATTCTGCGCGAGCGTGGCTTCATGTTTTGTCATTCTGCGCGAGCGTAGCGAGTCGCAGAATCCAGCACACCGCCGCTGTTGCCGTTGCCGCTACTACGGCAGCGGCGGCAGTATGCGCAGCAGCATCTGCGCACCGTGAATACTTGCTGCGCCCACTGCGCCCACCCGCACTTTGAGCTCGGCGTCGCTCGTGGCGACAGCGACGAGGGCGCCAGCGGCGGCGCGCTGGTCGGTTTCGTGCACAATCGCGTCATCGCCCAGGAGCTCGGCGTCGATGATCTGCACGTGCTGGCCGCGGTCGATGCCGCGGGCGACGCCCTCGGTCACCATCACCCAGTCGGGAAACGCGCGGTCGAGACCGGGCACGCGGGCATCGGGCACGCCCACAAAGCCAGCGCGAATGCCTGCGGGTGACGCGGCGAGCAGCTCGAGGCGGTCGCGCAGCTTCTCGGCTGCGCCGCGGCGATCCTTCCACCAACCGTCGGGAACGCTGCCGATCACGTTCGCGGCGTCAACGATCACGGCGGGAGCAGCGGCGAGCAGCGGTCGCAGAATCTCCCAGCTCGCGGCGAAGGCCGGGTGCAGTGGCAGGCTCGTCACCTCGTCGAGCGGCACCCACGCAAGCGCGTGGCTCTCGGGGTCGGTGATCTCGGGCTCAAACGGCGAAGTCACCTCGGCGATGAGCGTGGTGTAGGCCCAGCCGCCACGGTCGAGCACATGCGTAAAGCGCGGGCGCAGGCAATTATCTGGCACGCCCGCTTCTTCTTGAGACTCCCGGATCGCGGCAGCGATGGGTGGCTCACCCTCGTGCCGAGCGCCACCCGGGATTCCCCAGGTGTCGCCGTGGTCACTCCACGTGACGCGGTGCTGCATGAGAATGGCGCCGCGGCCCTCATCGCGGTCGCGGTCAATCACGAGAAGGCCGGCGGCGCCAAAGCGGCCCCAGTAGCGCCCGCCGTCGGCGGCTGTGATCCAGGCATCGCCAGTGTTTCGGAGGTCGCTCATGTCTTCAGCGTAGCGGGCTGGCCCGGTTTGGGTAAGAATGAGGGTATGGACAGCAACGAAGTGCCCGTCATTGTGCTCGCAGAAGAAGAGTGCTGGAAACTGCTGGGTATGGAAGACGTGGGGCGGCTCGTTACCCATGTCGGTGACATTGTCGACATTGTGCCGCTGAACTTTGTGGTTGACCGCGGTTCACTCGTGTTTCGTACCGCGCCAGGCAGCAAACTCTCGGGGCTTACGGTCAATAGCTCGGTCGCGCTTGAGGTTGACCGGTTTAACTCAGAGCGCGGGTGGAGTGTTGTGGTGCACGGCCGTGCCGAGGCGCTTACCCAATCTGCCGATATTGAAGCGGCCGAGCAGCTGCCGCTCACGCCAATGGTGGCGACGGTGAAGCCCGTGTTTGTGCGCATTCACGTTGATTCGATTCGCGGTCGCCGGTTTAGATTTGGGCCCGAACCGAAGGCTGCCGATCAGCAAGAAGGCTGAGTGATTTCACCTGATGTGGCGGTTTCGACGCGCCGGGCGTCCCCGATTTCGCGTGCGCGCACGAAATGGGTAATATTAAAGGGTTGCCTCGGGCGGTTAGCCACTCGGGAACAACGGGTTGTGGCGCAGCTTGGTAGCGCACCTGACTGGGGGTCAGGGGGTCGCAGGTTCAAATCCTGTCAACCCGACAGCTAAGCCTCGGCGAGAGTTTCTCGCCGAGGCTTTTGTCGTATGTGCGCGGGTGAGTGCCTCGTGGTCCGCAGCATGTCTGAGGCTCAATGTACCGTCGAAATATGACTGGACGACGAAGTTACACCGATGCGGCACTTACGGCGGCAATCGCGGAGAGTGACTCTTGGCGCGGCGTCTTGCGTACACTTGGGCTAACCTCGCGATCGGCAGGCACCATGAGGTCCGTTCGCAGTCATGCTGAGCGCCTCGCGCTCGACTTTGAACACTTCAGAGGTCAACGCAAATGGAAAGAAGCGCAGCTTCGCGAAGCAGTTCAAACAGAAGCTAGTTGGTGTCAGGTCGTGGCGGCGCTTGGCGTAGGCATCGAGGATGTAGCCACGCTGAAGGGGCACGCGCTCCGTTTAGGTTTGGATACAGGACATCTGACCAGCCATATGGAGGCCCCCAGCGCCGCCGGTCTCCCAAATTTATCGCGTTTAGATCGTGCCGGGCCGCTTGTCGCGGCAGCGTGGTACACGTTAGCCGGCTACGACGTGTCATGGCCGCTGGAGCCCTGTAGATACGACTTGCTGGTTGTGAGCGGTGCGACGGTGCGCCGGGTACAGGTGAAAACTACTACGGTGAGGGCTGGGAGAACGTGGAAAGTGTATTTGTCATCCAGCTCGGGGCAAGGACGTCGGCGAACATATGACCCTGATCAAATAGACGAGTTCTTTATCGTTGACGGTGATCTCCGGTGTTATTTGATCCCTGTCGGAGAGGTAGGCGGACTACACGCGATTCATCTGGTCCAGTATCGGAAATTTGAATGTGAGGAGTGGTTATCGCGATGAAGTAAGGAGGTGCTGGGGTTGCTATGCTCCGAGGGTCGTCAAAGCATCACAATTTAGGCTTACCGCTGCGCGTCCGGTGGGGTACATGTGGTGAGAAAGGCCATGATCGAGGTGGCGTCCGAGTCCCTGAAGAGAGACTCCAACCCCTGATTAAATTCAAGCCTTCGAGCAACAGGGACGCTTACCGCTTCGTAACCAGAGGCGATGAGATGGCCCGTCATCATAATTCGTGCCGTTCGCTTGTTCCCGTCGTAATAGAACTGTGATCGTGTGGCCGATGCAAAGTACGCGAGTGCGCGCTCTCTGGGGTCGATGACACTCTCCAGCGCAGCGAGCAAGTTTGCGTAGTCGACCACCATCTGCTCGCCGCCCTTGCCGGGGTCGTCACCGTCGATGTCGCTGCCATCAGTGAGCCGAACGGTACCGCCACCTCCCATGACCGTGCCCTGCCCGCGAAACACCCCAGGGTCGATGATTTCGTACTGCGCTACAGCGCCGTTGATGCTCTGCGAGGTTTCGGCAGACAGATTGAAGCTACCGTCTCTCACCATCTCAATCATGGTGTTCATAGCCTCGCTGAGTGCGATGATCTGATTCGCGTCCTCAACGCGCTTTCCTCCGACGGTTACTCCGTCGAGTAATGTGCGCACCTCTGGCAGCGTGAAAAGGTTCCCTTCAAGGGCTGCTGTGTTCCAAATGAACTCTGGAAGGGTGTTCCTGAGTCGTTCGAGGGACCGTTCGATAGGTGATTCGCGAATGAGGTCAAACTCTATCTGCGACGCATCCCAGATGACGCGTCCCGAATCACCAATCTTCTGTGGTGTGACTTTCTCATGGCGGCGGAGGTAACCTGAGTGCTCGTTTACTTGGGGACGAAGGTGGTAATGGTCGCTCCCGAGACCCCACTTCTTCTTAGTCATTCTTGCCCCACTCCTTAGTGATCTCACGGGCTAGGTGCACCATGCCGAGTCCGTGAAGGTCCAGGACCGTTTGGATGGGTGACGCAAAACGCTGTTGCTGAACCACTAACGGGTCGATGAGTGTCTCACGCGGGGCTGGCGCAATAACGACTCCGGCTGGTTGGAACCGACTCGTCTCCACAAGTGTTTGCCTCATTGCTTCTGAAGCGCCGTCGGGGTCGGTCGACCACAAGATGGTTGCTCCACGGACCTCTCTATCAAGTAGTAAGGCAGCAGCCGGGGCGCCCGAAACAACGGAGTCGCTTCCCCCTGCTGAAGCCGCGTTCACCCCCAACGCAAAAGAATCTAGCCCGCGCCTGGGGGCGAAGAATCTTGCGTCCGGATGGTGCTGCGGTGCACTAAGTCTTCCGGCGGTTTCAACAAGGTGCTCAGGATCTTTGGCGATACCGTATCGCTCAAACCGCTTCAGCCATTTCAAGACTGCAGGTCTCACTACAGCATCCATTTCGGGATCCAGGAGCACTCTCGCCGCTATTGCCGCGTAAGGGTCCCCGCTCGGGTTCACGCGTACTTCGACCGCTAGGCCGAGTGCTGCAGCAAGCTCACTCAGTGTGCCCAAGGATGGCTCACCGTCACCTTTGCGAAGGCGGTTAATGGTCGCTCGAGACACGCCAGATCTTCGCGATGTGGCTGTCGGGTGCTTTGCAGCCAGCTCGAGTAGATCTTGAACATCCATGATGCGATTGTATCATTTTTAGTACAATGTACTGTTTGTAATACATCGTATTGTTTGTGGTGCCTGAGGTTGTTGCCCGGAGCTAGCCAGAGCGCCATGAGGCTGGGGCGCCGCATTGGAAGAGAGTGCTTCGGTGAGAGCATTCTCCTCATGGGCAAAGCGACACTTACGCGACACCTTCTCGAGTGGAGATGCTGATTGTGCGCGCCTAGTCGTGGTCGGAGGCCCCAAAGTAGGCACTCCGCGGCACCCGCGCGACAGAGGATTCCCGCACGATCAACTTTGGCTGGAAGATCTCGTGCACGGGCGCGCTCGTTGGCGTGGCTTCGAGGAGTATCGCTGTGATGCTCGCCGCCATTTCGGTGACCGGTTGACGTACAGATGTGAGGCTCGGCACTGTATATCTGCCCGCCGCTGTGCCGTCCACGCTCACCACAGCAAGATCGTCGGGGATGCTGAGCCCGGCGTGGTGCGCGGCCGACAGCACACCGATTGCTTGTTCGTCGCTGATCACGAAAATGGCGTCGGGCAGTTCGCCAGATTCCCACCAATTAGTAAACGCTGCGGCCGCCGCTGCCCGCGTGTAGTTCGAGGAGCGTTCGGAGGTTGAGAGCGAGAGCTCTTGGGTTGCGCGGCGAAAGCCAGCGACTCGTCCTGTGCTCGTTGATGTCTCGCCAGGGCCACTGAGTAAGCCGATACGAGTGTGGCCTTGATCCGCGAGGTGGCGTGTCGCAAGGTACGCCGCTTGTTCATAATCGATCGCGACGGAAGATGCGTCGCTATCTGGTCCCACCGCGCGCAGTGAGACCACGGGAATCCCTAACTTCTGGCAGATCTTGTCTTCGGGGTTGCTGCGCATGGATGCGTAGACGAGCGCGTCCACGCGACGCTCCACGAACGTCTCGACGAGACGCGTCTCGCGGTGCTCATCCATCGCTGCGTCTCCGATGAGGAGCAGATAGCCTTGGTCGCCCAGGGGTGCTTCGAGCTCTCGAGCCAGCTCAGCAAAGAAGGGGTTCGTGATGTCGGGCACAATGAGCCCTATCGAGCGGGACTTGCCGCCGCTCAGCGCTGCTGCGGTGCTATCTGGTCGATAGTTGAGTTTCGCGGCCGCATCAAGCACACGGCGTCGAGTTTCGGCCGCCACGGGGCGAGGGCCGTTGTTGAACACGTAGCTGACGACCGCGTTAGAGCAGCCCGCTAGACGCGCAACGTCTCTTGCTGTCGCCATGATTCTCCCTGCTATCCGGATAGAACGAACACTATCGCACCTTGCTTGTCACCAATCAAAAGTTGACGAACGGACGCAAGGCTCGTAATCTATCCGGTTAGATACCTGATACGACAGATTGGCTTCCAATGAAGAAGAACCTGCTCGCCGCGGCCGCCGCCGCTATGGCCGCTGTGCTTGCCCTCGCTGGTTGCTCTGGACAGGATGGCGCGGCGCCTTCAGAAGCAGCATCGGGCACTGTCCGATTCGTGGCCACCGATGACCCGTCGAGCTACGACGCGGTGATCGCGGCTTTCGAGAAGGCTCACCCTGACGTCAAAATCGAGTACTCGCAGATTCCGTTCGACCAGTACAGCTCGACGATTCAGCAGCGCATCGGCGCTAAGGATGAGACGATCGATATTTACGCGGTTGATCAGCCGCGCTTGGCGCAACTGGCTGCGCAGGGATACCTTGAAGACTTGTCGGCGCTCGACGAATCGACCAAGAGCGCGGTCAGCGACGTGGCTTACAACGTCAGCGTGTACGACGGCAAGCTGTACGCCCTGCCGATCACGACTTCCACGCAGCTGCTCTTCTACAACAAAGACCTGCTGGACGCCGCGAATCTCTCATACCCATCGTCAGACGTCGATGCGCGCGCGACATGGGAAGAGATCGCCGAGAACGGTGCGGCAGTGCAGCAGACCGGTGCGAAGTATGGCCTGTTGCTTGAGCAGCCCGACTCGTACTACCAGATCCAGCCCCTAGTGGAGTCGGCCGGTGGTGGCTCGGGCTTCACCGGTGATGACAACCTGGGCGTTGACGTGACCAACAAGGAGTGGGTCGAAGCGATGGACTGGTTCGCCGATATCTTTGACTCCGGTCTCTCCGCTCGCGGCATTGGCATCTTCCAGACCAACGCCGTGTTTGCAGATGGCAACGTGGCCTACTTCGTGGGTGGCACTTGGAACCTCGCCAACTTCGACGCTTCTGAGGTGAACTGGGGCGTCGCTCCGATGCCGTACTTCAACGGTGGGACCGTTGCGACGCCTACCGGATCATGGTCGTTGGGCCTCAACCCCGCTTCGCCGAACAAGGCGGCAGCGCAAGAGTTCATGGAATACATGGCGCTCGACGCCGAGGGCAGCTACCTGACGAGCGAGTCCGTCGCGAACCTGCCCGCCAACACGGCCGCGCTCGAGCAGACTCTGCCCAACCTTGACGCACTTGCGGGTGAGCGCAGTGCGGGCGCCGGTGACATTGTCGGCTATGAGGCGAACACGACTGCCGTACCGCGCCCGGTGAGTGTCGGCTTCCCCCAGTTCGAGGATGCGATCAACAAGGCAATCGCAGACATTCGCAACGGCTCAGACGTTACAGCTCGGCTTGGTCAAGCGCAGCAAGAGATCACTGATGTGTGGGCGCGGCTGAAGTGACGCACACAGCGCTGAAACGCCGTGTGAGGGTGGGGCGTACCCGCCCTCGCACGGCCCGCGGCAATCTGTGGGTGGCGCTCGGGTTTCTTGCCCCCGCCCTCATTGCGCTCGCGCTGCTGCGGCTCTTGCCCGCAGGCGTTTCTCTGGTCGAGAGTCTCTACCGCACCAGCATCCTTAACCCCACCCCGACGTTCGTGGGGCTCCAAAACTACACCGAGCTGTTCACCAATGCTGGCTTTCAACAGTCCATCTTGGTGACGCTTATTTTTTCAATCATCATCAACCCGCTGCAGGTCGTTGCCTCATTCCTGCTTGCGGTGCTGTTCACGCGCCGTACGGCAGGGTCCCGGATCTGGCGATCGCTCGTGATCGTTCCCATTGCAGTACCTCCCGCGGTTTCTGCTGTTGTCTGGAGCGTGATCTATCGCCCAGACGGTCTAGCCAACTCGTTCCTCTCGCTGTTTGGAATTCCGGATCAGCCCTTCCTGTCTTCGGCGCAGCAAGCGCTACCCGCCGTTATTGTGCTGCTGTGTTGGGTGGGTGTCGGGTACTGGATGCTGTTTCTCTGTGCAGGGATCAACGACATCCCACAGGAAATCTTTGAAGCCGCAGACCTCGACGGTGCGAGCGGTTGGCGCAAGACCTGGGCAATCACGCTGCCCATGGTGCGTCGTCCTCTCGGGTTCGTGCTTGTCGCAACGACGGTCGCAAACTTCACCGTATTCGCGCCGATTCAAATCCTCACCAAGGGTGGACCCAGCGGTTCGACGAACCTGCTCATGTACGACCTGTACAACCGTGCCTACTCCTTAGGCGACCTCAACACGGCCCAGGCTGAGGTGCTCGTTCTCGTGCTCATAACCCTGGCCGTAGTTGCGATCCAGTTCCGCATGATGAGGAGCGCAGACTAGTGGCACAAACGAATATTCGACGCGGCCCGCGGTCTCGCACCATCACATACGTCCTACTGTCAGCGTTGGCCGCCGCGGTGGGGCTGCTGTTTCTGGCACCACTGTGGTGGGCCTTCATTAATTCGCTCAGGCCTTCTGTCGAGACCTTCAGCTACCTCGACCCGCTGCAGTGGCAAACCTTCTTCACGCTGACACCTACGACACAGAACTACGGCGCGCTGCTGTCGAGCGACCTGGGTCGTGCCACCGTCAACTCGCTCCTGGTGAGCGGGCTAACGGTCATCGGGGGACTGGTGGTCTGCTCGATGGCGGCCTTCGCTCTCGCAGCAATTCCCTTCCGGGGGCGCGGCGTTGTTTTCGTCATCGTGCTGGTGAGCTTTTTGATCCCGTTCGATGCGATTGCCATCCCGCTCGCAAACATCTTCCGGGATTGGAACCTCGTCAACACTTTTGTCGGGCTCATCCTTCCCGGGATCGGCAACGGCATGGCCATTCTGCTGATACGCACGTTCTTCCTCGCGATCCCCAAGGAGCTCGTGGAGGCGGCACGACTGGATGGACTGGGGTGGTGGGGAATCTTCCTCCGGGTGTACCTGCCGCTATCGGTGCCCGCTCTCATTGGTGCGGGCTTGACTCTCTTCTTGTTCCAATGGCAGGCCTACGTCTGGCCGCTGCTGATGGGAACCGATAAGGGGCACATCCTCGCTCCGATCGCACTGGCGAATCTGCAGGGGCAGCACACGGTCGACTATGGTGTGCTCTTTGCCGGCGCGATCGTGCTCACACTCATCCCGCTCGCGCTCGTGCTCGCTTTCCAGCGTTACTTTGTGCAATCGACAGCCACCACGGGCATCAAGTAACACTCACTGCTGCGCTGCAGCACACTTCCTTCCATGAACAGGACCTTCGTCATGCCGCGACCTTTCCAAATTATTCTTGACACCGACCTGGGATCAGACGTCGACGATGCTATGGCGCTCTCCGTCATACTCGGCAGCGACGATATCGACCTCGTCGCGGCAACTACCGTCTACGGTGACGCTTTACTGCGGGCACGCATGGTGAAACGGTATGCGGCCCTGGCTGGCGTCTCGGTGCCCACCTACGTGGGTGAATCGACGCCGCTCTCGGGTAGAGACGTTTGGTGGGCGGGGGTCGAGGGCACGCTCCACACGGGGCTTGAAACCGAGACTCCGGACCAGGGGTCGGCGGTGCAGAAGATGGTCGAAGCGGTCAACGGTCGGCCGGGGGAGATCGACATCGTTGCGATCGGGCCGCTCACGAACATCGCTTCAGCAATCGCCGCATCACCACAGTTCGCCGGTAACGTCAGGCACCTGTGGATCATGGGAGGTTCATTCGACGGTGGCCCTGGCGTCGATGGGACAGGTATCGAACACAACCTGCGCAGTGATGACGTTGCCGCGGCGCGCGTGTTCGCCGCAGAAATTCCGACCACTGTGACCGGGCTTGAAGTCACCGAGCAGATTGAGATCGCGGCCGATCAGCTCGACCGCATCCGTCAAGCTGGGCCCGTCGGGGCGGCACTCGGTGCAGATATCGCCCAGTGGTGGGAGTATTGGAACCGTGACAAGAACGTCCCTCACGATCCCATCACGGTGCTCACCATGACGCGCCCTGAGCTGTTCACATTTAGCGCCAGTGGGCGCGTAGAAATTCAGGTGGGCGGTGCAGGTGGTGGCCGAAGCGATTTTCATGCCGACCAGGCAGGCACAGTCAGACTGGTTACCGGCGTGAACATTCCCGCCGTGACCGAAGCGATCGTTTCTCACATCGAACGTCTGGCGCAGCTGAACAGCAAATGAACCGCAATTTGAAGCCTGTCTGGGGGTGCGTAGGGTTTGGCGTCTTCCTGGGGTTGTTGCTGCTCACCTACGTCTTGGTGGCGACTAACGTGCTCCACGGAGGCTGGTGGATGCCGTGTCTCTTGGCGACCATGACCGCCGGGATTGCGCTCGCGACCACCTCTCTAGTTAGGCGTGAGCGCAAAGGCTTCGCGGTCGCGACACTCATCCTCGCGCTCGCCCTGCCGGCGGTGATTTTTCTAGGACTCGTGGTGTTCTTCAGTTTCATTTACGTCGGGTAGCTAGGCGTTCTGCGGTTATGACCGCGCTCCCATGGACCACATATTTCGTGGCTGCTGCGGCGCAAACGCCCCACAATGTTCGTCGCGAATACTACATGACTATCCATGCGCAAACAGGTTCACTGTCTCACGATGATGCAAACTTGGTGACGCGTATTTTTACGCCCACGCCCTCGTGCTCTATCGCGCGCAACAGCGAAGGCGAAGCCTGGGCCCTCTATGCTTCCGTGTTCATTTCTCACTGATCTGAACCAAACATCAACAATCTGACGTTGGACTGAATGATTCCGACGCGGTATTGCGTCGTTTTCATGTTCGACGACAGCACCGCAGGGGCTGCGCGCCCTCACTCAGAATGGATCTTAGTTGACTTCTCCCTCTCCTCTCACATCGAGTTCGAGAGCAGGCTTGAGCGCAGGCTTGAGCGCAGGCGCGAGCGCAGCCTCAGCTCCCGCCACTGAGCCTGATGCCAAACCAGGGGCCGCTGCGGCTCGTAATATTGATTGGCATGTTGCGGGCTGGAGCTTAGGCATTCTCGCGGCCTTCGTCATAGCCGCGCTAATCGTTCCTGACGTAGTCTCCGACGCTGTCAACGTGGGATTCACCAAGGCTGCCGCGTGGTTCGGGCTGTACTGGCAGTACCTGCTCCTTTTCACCTTCTTCGTAGCCGTAGCCTTGATCTTCACGCCGTGGTCGAAAGCGCGCTTGGGAGAGCTGAAGAGCCCCGAGTACAGTCGGTTCAAGTGGGTGGCCATGATCATGACCACGTTGCTTGCCGGTGGCGGTGTGTTCTGGGCCGCGGCCGAGCCGCTTTACCATTACATGTCGGTGCCGCCGTTCTTCGAAAACCTCGAGCAGACCCCTATGGCTGGTGTGTTTGCGGCGTTAGCGACGAGCTTTGCCGACTGGGGGTTTCTCGCTTGGGCGATTCTTGGCTCCCTCGGCGCGATCGTCATGATGATCGCCTCCGAAAAGGGACTCCCGATGCGGCCGCGCAGCTTGCTGTACCCGATTCTTGGTCAGAAAGCGGCGACCAGTCGGATCGGCGCCATCGTAGATATCGTGTGCATCATCTCGGTCGCGGCAGGCACGATCGGCCCGATCGGGTTTCTGGGGCTGCAGATCTCTTACGGGCTGAACTTTCTCTTCGGGGTCCCTGACGTCTACTGGGTGCAGCTCGCGATCATCGCCGTTCTCACCGCGGTCGCAGGGGTGAGTGTGTTCTCTGGAATTAACAAGGGCATTCAAATCCTGAGTCGTGTGAATGTGTGGATGGCGCTCGGGCTTATGGCGCTCGTGGTCATGCTCGGCTCGGCTTGGTACCTGCTCGAAGCCTTTGTGGGTGGGTTTGGCATGTACCTTTCGAATTTCGTTCCGCTGTCTCTGTACCATGGCGACAGTGCATGGCTCGCGAGCTGGACGGTCTTCTTCTTTGGCTGGTTCCTCGGCTACGCGCCGCTGATGGCTATCTTTGTGGCCCGGATCTCACGCGGACGCACGGCTCGCGACCTGCTGCTCGGCACCGCGGTGCTCCCGCCGATCGCGACCGCCGTCTGGTTTAGCGTCTTGGGCGGCACAGGAATCTATCTTGACCAACAAAATCCCGGATCAATCACCGGGGCGCTTGCAGAAGCCGGGCTCCCGGCCGCCATTATGGCCATCACCTCAGAGCTTCCGCTGTCGATGTTCCTCGCGATTACCTTCCTTGTGCTCACCATGACGTTTGTGGCGACCACGGCCGACTCAATGTCGTTCGCGATCTCCCAGTCTTGCGTGAAGGGCGACGCGCCTTCACCGAAGCTGCGTCTTACATGGGCGATCTTGCTGGGTGCCGCGGCTGCGGTTCTTATCTCGATCGGTGATGGGGGCATCGGTGCGTTGCAGTCGGCGATTGTGATCACCGCGGTACCCGTGGGGTTCGTGATGCTACCGTCGCTCATTGGAGCCCCGTTCTTGTTGCGCAAGCTTGCCATCGAACAAGGTGTTGCGGGGCGCGCGTAGACGCTCGTACGATGAGCGGTGAGGTTCTCACCATGACTCGTAATGAAATGCTCCCGCCGAGTCGCATTGAAGCGTTCTCCGACGGCGTGATTGCCGTCGCAATCACGCTGCTTGTGCTTGATCTCACGGTGCCTGACCCGAATAGCGCGGGCGCTCTGGGGGAGCGTCTTCTTGCTGAATGGCCCAGCTTTGTGGCTTATGTCGTCTCGTTCGTGGCGATCGGCATCTTCTGGATCAATCACCACACGATGGTGCGCCGGCTCGCCAGTGTGGACCACTCTGTTCTCGTGCTGAACGTGTTTCTCCTGTTGAGCATTGTGGTTCTCCCGTTCACGACCTCACTACTCGCCACCTATTTGAACAGGCCCGCGGGTGGCCATCTCGCTGCTGTGGTGTATGCGTTGTCGTTGTTCGTGGCATCATCGCTGTTCTTCCTCATGCAGTGTCACCTTCTGCTGCGACGCAGGTATTTGCTGCGATATCCCCCCACAGCTCTGCAGGTACGTTTCATATTGGTTCGTGCCGCGTTGGCCTTGCCCGCCTACCTCGTTGCGGGTGGTCTGGGGTTGGTGTCGCCCTATCTCACGCTCGCTGTTTGCATCTTGCTGGGTGTCTTCTACCTGCTGGCACCACCGTCAAGTGGGTATCCCGAGGCGCCGCCAACAGGCACGACAAGCGGCTAATGGCGAGGGCTCGCCGAAGAGCGGGCGCGGCCCCGACTTGACAGGTTGGATACCCCTGTGGGTATAGTGAGGGCGTGTAAACAGATACCCCTAGGGGTATCTGTCTTGCCGTGAATCTGTGTGTCTCACAGCATTCGCTCCCTGTGCGGCTAGCGGCCCCGCGGTACTCGCGCGTAGCCTGACTGCATCCAAACATGTTTCACCGAGAGAGTTGGAGACCCGACCATGCTGCTTGAACGCATCTATGACGAAGACCTGGCGCAAGCGAGCTACTTCATTGGATGCCAGGTGAACGGCGAAGCCATTGTGGTCGACCCGCGCCGCGACACCGATGTCTACCTCGACCTCGCCGCGAAGAACGGCATGTCGATCGTCGCCGTCACCGAGACTCACATTCACGCCGACTACCTTTCGGGCACCCGCGAGCTCGCCGCCCGCACTGGTGCACAGATATACGTTTCTGACGAGGGAGGCCCAGCTTGGATGTACGGCGCAGACTTCGACGGCGCCACCCGCATGAAGCACGGTCACCGCATCACCCTCGGTAACATCACCGTCGAAGCTTCACATACGCCCGGTCACACCCCCGAGCACATGTCGTTTCTTGTTACCGACGGGGCGCAGGCGACCGAGCCCGGGTTTATGCTCACTGGTGACTTCGTCTTCGTAGGCGACGTCGGCCGTCCCGACCTGCTCGACGAGGCCGCGGGCTTCGTTGACACCAGGTTTCAGGGGGCTAAAGACCTCTTCGCGAGCCTGCGCGACAGGTTTCTCACACTGCCCGACTATGTGCAGGTGCTGCCCGCCCACGGCTCGGGGTCTGCCTGCGGCAAAGCCCTCGGCGCGATCGCGGCCTCCACCGTCGGCTACGAGCGCAACTTCTCGTGGTGGGGTGCGTTCCTCAAAAACAATGACGAACAAGGCTTCGTCGACGAACTACTGAGCGGGCAACCCGACGCCCACGCCTACTTCGCGCGCATGAAGCTCGAAAACAAGACCGGCCCGGCCGTCATCGGTGAGACCCCCGAACTCATCGAATACACCGCGAACGACCTCAAGGATGCGCTCGCCGCAGGGACCGTGATTCTCGTCGACACGCGCCACAACAGTGAGGTCCACGAGGGCACCGTCGCGGGCGCACTCAACATTCCCGGCCCCGCGAAGGCCGCAAGTTACGGTGCGTGGGTTGTCGACCCGCAGCGCGAAGCACGCCCAATGGTGCTGCTCGCAGACTCCAGAGAAGCAGCGCAAGAACTGCGCGACCACCTGGTGCGCGTGGGCATCGACACGGTGCGCGGGTTCGTCACCTCCTTTGACGGGCTCGAGCTGGTGCAACCCGAGCTCATCGCGCCAGCAGAGCTCGACGGGTTAGACCGCGCGCTGCTGCTCGACGTGCGCAACCGCACCGAGTACCAGGCGGGTCACCTGCCCGGCGCGCACCAGCTCTCGGGTGGTCGCGTGCTGTGGCATCTCGATGAGCTGCCACAGGCGGGCGCGGGCACGATCGTGTCGTACTGCCAAAGTGGCGTGCGTAACAGCGTCGTCGCGAGCGCCCTGCGCGCCCGCGGCTACGATGTCGCCGAGCTCGACGGCAGCTACGCAGCCTGGGTTGCTCAGCCGGGCAACACCCCAGCTGAGGGCAGCTCGCCAGGTGCAATCGCGACCGGTGCGATCGTGCTCGATGTGCGCACCCCCGAGGAGTATGCGTCGGGGCATCTCGAGGGCGCCCAGGTGCTTGACTTCAACGGCGGAGACCTCGCCGCCGCGATCCCCACCCTTGACCCCGAGGCTGAGTACGTCGTCTACTGCCGCTCGGGCAACCGCTCGGGCCAGGCCATCGAGCTCATGGCGCAGGCCGGGTTCGAGCACCTCACCAACCTCGGCTCGCTCGACCAGGCCGCGGCCGCGACGGGCCTGCCCGTCGCGCGCTGAGTCGCTGCGGGCTGAGCCGGGGCACCTCGCGCTGGGCTGCCTTTCGCCCCGCTGGGCTCGGGCGGCTGAGTGGCTACGGCGTGCGGGGGCGCGGGCGTTCTATGATCCGGATCCCTCGACCGCAGCGATCACCGTGCCCAGCTCGTCGCGCAGCGCGACGAGCCGTTCGAGCGGCAGGCCGAGCCGCTTGATGACCGCGGGCGGCACACCCAAAGCTTGTTCGCGCAGTGCCTGGCCAGCCTCGGTTGTGACGAGGGCAAACGTGCGCTCGTCGCCCGCGACGGGCACGCGCTCGATGAGGCCGGCGTGCTCGAGCCGTTTGATGATCGGCGACAGTGACGCCCGGTCGAAGTGGAGGGCCTGGGCGATGTCGCCAAAACGCATGGGGGCGCGCTCCCAGAGGGCGAGCATGACCAGGTACTGCGGGTGTGTGAGTCCGAGGGGCTCGAGGATGGGGCGGTATGCGCCGATCACGCTGCGACTGGCGATCGCGAGGGCGAAGCACACCTGCTGATCGAGTTTGAGCAGGTCGTCGGGGAGGTCATCCATGTTCACCATGCTATCTCGTTAGTGCGCAAACGAACTGTGTTAGGGTTTCGTTTGTGCGCGAACGAAAAAGACGATTGTGGCATGAGACTCGCTGGGACGGGCTGCCCGGGTTTGGTAATGCGCTGCGCCGACTGCTGTACCAGTTTGAGGGTGCCGCGCAGTTGGGGGACCCCAACGAGCCGCCGTATGTGCCGCCGGCGAACCCCAAGTGCCCGGTGTGCAACGAACTGATGGCGGACCACCGGGTTGACCGTGGCGGGCCTGGCGAGCGAACGCATTTGCGGTGCCCGAAGCCCGGCGCGGCGGCGGCCAGTGCCGGCGACGGTGCTGACTCCGCTTAAATCGGTGCGGGGCCGCCGGTGCCACCACGAGGCAGCATCGAAATGACGAGTCGGCCCGATAAATGCGTACTTATCGGGCCGACTCGTCATTTCGATGCCGACTCGTCAGTGCGAGGTTGCGCTGGGCGCTGGACTGGGCGCTATGCGCGGTGTGACGCAAAGCTGAACGCTGCGGGGGCTACGCCCGCACCCACACTGAGGTCTGCGAGCACGCGGCCCACCGCGGGCACGAACTTGAAGCCCTGGCCCGAGAACCCGGCTCCCACCGTCACGCGGCCCGCGCGGTCGAGCACAAACCGCTCTGACGGAGTCATCGTGTAAGTGCAGCTCACCTCGATGGCCGAGTCTGCGTCGAGGTCGGGAAACCACTCGTCGACGTATGCGCGCAGTTGGGCACGCGCAGCATCGGGTGCCCGAAACTGGCGCTGATCGGGGTCGACGGTGTTGCCCGTCGCGTGAAACCCTACCTTGATGCCTTCGCCGGGCGTGAGCATGCCGTAGACGTTGCCCGCGTATCCGGTGAGCTCTGTGGCACGCCGAAAGTGGTTAAATGACGGCCACCCAGCGCCGTCGAAACGTTCGCGCACGGCGAAGTGCGCGGGATGCTCTTCGGTGACCCGCAGCGGCGGCAGCTGATCGGCCACCGCGAGCCCGCCGAGCACCGGCTCGCTCCACGCACCGGTCGTCACAACGACCCCGGGTGCCTCAAACTGCGCGGTCTCGCCGCCCGGCAGGGAGGCTGTTACGGTGACGCGATCCGGAGCTTCATTGATCGACGTGACCCGGTGCTCGTAGCGCAGATCGGCGCCGTCAGCGGTCGCGAGCGCGCCGATCACCTCGAGCGCGGTGCGCGCGTGAATGCGGCCCGCGTCGCGATTCACGAGCACCTCACCCTCGAAGCGCATGCCCGGCCAACGGGCGGCAGCGGCCGCGGGCGTGATGAGCTCGGTGGCGGCGTCGCGGGCAGTGAGGGCAGCGTGGGCGGCGCGCACGCGGGCGGGGTCGCCGTGCGTGACGAGCCCGCACATGGTGAGCAGCTGCTTGCCCGAGCGGCGCTCGAGCGCGCGCCAGAGCGTGAGTGCCTCGTCGTAGAGGTCGAGGTAGTGGGGCTCGGCGTAGGCGTTGTTCATGTTGCGGGTGGCGCCGTGCGAGGCGCCGCGCTCGTGGCCGGGCGTGAAGCGCTCGAGCATGAGCACGCGCAGGCCACGCACCGCGAGTTGCCAGGTGGTCGCAAGTCCCATCGCGCCGCCGCCGATCACGATGCGGTCGAAGTGTTCGGTCATGGCCCCCAGCCTAGCGAGCGCGTGCGTGGTGGGTTGCGCATTGCGCGGCGGGCGTTCGGCGGGCGTTCCGCGGGCGCGCATGCGGGATTCGTGGGATTCTTGGGGTATGGATCTTACGGTGTCGCGGGCGCTCACGATTCCGGCGGGCGAGCTGGGGTGGCGATTTTCGCGCTCTTCGGGGCCGGGCGGGCAGCACGTCAACACGTCAGACAGCAGGGTTGAACTGACATGGAGCGTTGCGGGGTCGGCCGTGCTCACCGGAGGGCAGCGGCAGCGACTGCTTGAAAAGCTAGCGCCCAGGCTTGTCGCGGGGGCCATCACGGTAGCGGCGTCTGCCGAGCGCTCGCAGTTGCGTAATCGCGAGATCGCGCTCGAAAAACTGGCTGCGCTTGTGCGCGAGGCGCTGGCCCCAGATGCTCCGACTAGGCGCGCGACCAAGCCCACGCGCGGGTCGAAGCGTCGCCACCTGGCGGCAAAAACGCGCCGGTCAGAGACGAAGAAGCTGCGGCAGCGGCCGCGCGGGGAATAGTTCGCGCCCGGAGGCTTTGCAGCCGCTTGGCGCGCGTGCTGCTTGGCGCGCGTGCTGCTACTTGTCGAGCGCTGCCTCGATCGCGTTCGGTAGATCGTTGGGATCGGTGAGCGTGAGCTGCTTGCCGTCGAGGAAGAACGTGGGGGTGCTGTTCACACCGAGGGCCGTGCCGGCGTCGAGGTCTTGTTGCACGCGCGCCTCGGTGGCGGGGTCTGCGACCGCCTTGTCGTACGCGCTCATGTCGAGTCCGAGCTCTTCGGCGTAGCCGCGAAACCGCGCTGCCTCTGAGGTCTGTTGCTCGCCCCACTCGGCCTGCGACTGCAGCATCTGGTGAAACATCTCTTCGAACTTACCTTGCTGTGCGGCCGCCTCGACCGCAACGGCAGCGTTCATCGAGTTGAAGTGCCCGCCGAGCGGAAAGTAGCGCACCACGTAGTTGATCTTGCCGTCGTAGTACTCGCGCACGTCTTCAACGTAGGGGTAGAGCGCGCCACACGCCTCACACTCGAAGTCGAGAAATTCGACCAGGGTGGGCGCATCTTTACCCGCGTCATCGAGCACGTGCGAGTTGTCGGCCACGGTCACAGCGGGCTTCGAAGGGCTCGTCACCACCTGGGTGGGCCGCGACGCAATCGACATTGAGATGACGAGACCCACCACGATGAGCACCACCGGCACGGTCACAAGCATCGCTCGCATCGACGTGCTGAGACGCCGCTTCTGGGGGCCCGCAGTTGGCTGTGTCATTGTGGTCGTCTCCTCGTGTGGGGCAGGCAACAGTAGGTTCAGCCATCAGCCTAAGCGAGGTGCAGCTGAATAAACGCGGGGGCGGCGGTGAGCAGTGAGTGGCAAGATGGGGCACAGGTTGATTCAACGGCGGGGCGACCGAGGCTTCGCGACCTTGGATGGCAGCAGCAGAAGCAACAGCCGAAGCTGACGCAGAGTAGAGGAGCACCGTGCGTCCATATATCGACAAAGTTATTCCTAAAGCGTGGAAGGCTGCCCAGCGCTTCTCAACCGAGGTTCGCGAAGCCGCACTCGAGCACGGTCTCAGCGCACAAGAGTTCGAGCTCATTAACGTGCGGGCTTCACAGCTCAACGGTTGCGCTTTCTGCCTGGACATGCACTCGCGGCAGGCGCGCGATAGCGAGCTGCCGCAGCAAAAACTCGACCTGCTGCCTGCCTGGCGAGAGCCGACAGGCACAGGCACAGGCACAGGCTCGGGAACTAGCGACACGAGCCACCCTGCGGGCGTCTTCTCTGAGCGCGAAGCGGCGCTGCTCGCGATCGCCGAGGCGGCGACTCAGCTGCCGCTCACCGAAGACGCGCGCGCAGATCTTTCGGGCGCGCTCGTTGTGCTCGGGGAAGAGACGTTTGCGGCTGCCGAGTGGGTGGCGGTGTCGATCAACGCGTTTAACCGAGTCTCGATCTTGAGCGAGCACCCGGTGCGCCCGCGCGACGGAGCGGGCAAGCTCATGCGCTAGCAGCGCCCAGCACCCAGCACCAAGCAGTACGGGCAAACGCCCAACGAACCCGGCATCGCCCAGCGAACCACCCACCGAAAGGGAGCCCACTGTGAGTAACCTCGAGCAGCACCCCACCGAAACCCTGCTCGCGCAGGGGGCGCCCTGCACCGACGTCGAAACGCTCGAAGCCCGGCCCGTTCCGCTTGGTGGGCTGCGCGCCATGACCGTGTACCGCACGCTCCCGCAGCGTCAGCGCTCCCTCGTGGGCGCCTGGTGTTTTCTCGATCACTACGGCCCCGACGACGTAGCCGCGACGGGCGGCATGGAGGTGCCGCGGCACCCGCACACGGGGCTCGCGACCGTGTCATGGCTGTTCTCGGGCCGCATCGACCACCTCGACTCGGGCGGCAACGCTGCAGCGGTGCTGCCGGGCGAACTCAACCTGATGATCGCGGGCCGTGGGATCACGCACCAAGAGATCAGCAGCCCCCAAACGTCCACACTGCACGGCGTGCAGCTGTGGTACGCGCTGCCCGAAGCGACGAGGCACAGCGAAAACCACTTCGTGCACTACGCGCCCGAGCCTGTCGATCTGGGGTCAGGCACCGCGCGCGTCTTCATCGGCGAGCTCGCGGGCGCCAGCTCACCTGTCGACACGCGCACGCCCCCGCTGCTCGGGGCCGAGCTGCTCATCAACGCCGGCGCGAGCGTGCGGCTTAAGATCCGGCCCGATTTTGAGCACGCCGCGCTCGCCGAGAACAGCGCGCTCACCGTGAACGGTCACGAGCTCGCGCACCGCGAGCTCGGGTACGTGCCGCCGGGGGCAGACACACTCGAGCTGCGCGCGGGCGAGCATGGCGCGCGCGTGATCTTGCTGGGCGGCGTGCCGCTCGGCGAGCAGATCGTGATGTGGTGGAACTTCATCGGCCGCGACCACGACGAGATTCTCGAGTACCGCAGGCGCTACCAAGCTGAGCTGGGTTTTGAAGCTCCGGATCAGCGCGACGCGGGCAAGCGCCCCCTGTTTGGCGACTTCGCGCCGGGCCAGCGGCCGCCGCTGCCCGCGCCGCCGACCCCCATCGCGCGGCTCAAACCGCGCGGGTAGCGGGGCGTGCGCCGCGGGCCGGCGCCACCCGCTACCAGGGGCTCGGCTCGTAGTCCTTCAAGAACTTGCCAAACAGGTCTTCGCCGGCCTCACCGCGCACGATCGGGTCGTAGACGCGGGCCGCGCCGTCGACGAGGTCGAGCGGGGCGTGAAAGCCCTCTTCGGCGAGCCGCAGCTTGGTGAAGTGGGGGCGCTCGTCGGTGATCCAGCCTGTGTCGACGGCGGTCATCAAGATGCCATCGGCCTCGAGCATCTCACCCGCGCTCGTGCGCGTGAGCATGTTGAGCGCGGCCTTCGCCATGTTGGTGTGCGGGTGGCCCGGGCCCTTGTAGCGGCGCGAGAACTGGCCCTCCATCGCCGACACGTTCACGATGTATGTGCGGCGCGCGGGCGACGACGCCATCGACGCGCGCAGCCGACTGATCAGCAAGAACGGCGCCGTCGTGTTACACAGCTGCACCTCGAGCATCTCGAGCGGATCAACCTCTTGCACGTGCTGCACCCAACTGTTCACGTGCGTCACATCGGGTACGAGCCCGCCCGCGTCGATCGCAGTGCCGTCGGCGTGCTTCTCGATCGACGACGAGCCCGCCTTCATTGCGGCCTCGGTCAGATCGCCCGCCGTGAGGTGCTGCGCAAACCCCTCGGCGACCGTGCCCGCGAGGCCCGCGGTCGACAGCGCGGCGGTCGAGAGCGCGGCTTCGGCCAGCGCCGGATCAGCATCGACCGATGCCTGCAGCGCCTTCGGATGCAGCTGCGCGGTGCGCCCAAACGTTTCGAGCTCGGGCATGGGCCCGTCGGGGAGCGGCTGCAGCTCGGCGTCGGTGAGCAGCGAGTACGAGCCGGGCGAGCGACGCACGGTCTGCGCGGCGTTGTTGATCAGAATGTCGAGCGGGCCCTCGGCCGCGACAGACTCTGCCAGCGCGATCACCTGCGACGGGTCGCGCAGGTCGATGCCTACGACTTTGAGGCGGTGCAGCCAGTCGGCCGAGTCAGGCAGCGACGCGAACCGGCGCGCAGCGTCTTTCGGAAACCTGGTGGTGATCGTCGTGTGGGCGCCGTCGCGCAAGAGCCGCAGCGCAATGTGCATGCCGATCTTGGCGCGGCCGCCCGTGAGCAGCGCGCGCTTTCCGGTGAGGTCGGTGCGCGCATTACGCTTGCCGTGGCTGAACGCAGCGCAGCTGGGGCACAGCTGGTGGTAGAACGCGTCGACCCGCGTGTACGGCTGCTTACAGATGTAGCAGTTGTGCGGCTTGAGCAGTTCCCCCGCAGTGGGCGCATCGGTCGACGCCTGTAGGTCGAGCCCGCGAGTCTCATCGTCGATGCGGTCGGGCGCACCCGTCGCAGTGCCTGCGATCACAGCCTGGTCTGCGCGGCGGATCGCGTCGCGTTCACGCTTGCGACGTTCACGCCTTGCCACCTTGTACATGCCCGAGGTTGCGTCGCGCACCGTCAAATAGTCGGGGTGATCCTCGGGCAGCCAGGCCGCCGCGCTGAGCACCCGCAGCGCGACCTCGAGGTCGGCCGGGTCGATGGAGGCGTGCTGGCCGGTGTCTGTAGCAGAGCTGGTCGCCTGAGCTGAATCGCTCGAAGAATCGATCATTGGGCCCATTTTACGCGAGCCACCTGCGCCAAACGTTCAGCCCCCGTTCACGCGCCGGTTTGGGCCCGGCCACACGCGCACGCCGTAATAGGGAGGTGACTATTCTTACCGCCCTCGCCGCCACGCCCGCCACCGACGACACAGCCGACGCAAGCGCTGCCAGCGTTCGCCTGGCATCGGCCCCGCTCGCCGTGATGTTCGACCTCGACGGCACGCTCGTTGACACCGAGCGCAGCTGGCTCGAGGCGGTACGCCGCACCGTGCACGGGCTCGGTGGCGCGATCGACGACGCAGCACTGCTGTCGTACGAGGGCGCCACTCTCGAACAAGCCAGCAGCCGGATCATTGCTGCGTACGAGGTTTCGCTGCCCGCCTCAGAGGTGGCGCGGCTGCTCGAAGACACCACGCTCGAAGCGCTCGAGGGTGAGGTGGCCTGGCGCGAAGGAGCGGGCGAACTGCTGCGCGCACTAGGGGCGGCCGGGGCATCGCTCGCGCTCGTCACGAGTTCAACGAAGCGGTGGGTGGACACGGTCGCCCGGCACGTCGACCTCACCTCGTTTGATCACATTGTGACGGCCGACGACGTGGAGCATACGAAGCCGCACCCTGAGCCGTACCTGCGAGGGGCGGCGCTGCTCGGCGTAGACCCGACGCTTTGTGTCGTCTTCGAAGACTCGCGCGTGGGCACGGAGGCCGCGCTCGCCGCAGGCTGCGTGAGTGTGCTGGTGCAGCCGACTGCCGCAGGGTGGGGCGAGCGCGTGCATGCGACGGCGCCGACGTTTACGGGCATTGATCCGGCATGGATAGTGAGTGTGCAAAGCAGCGCGCGCTGATTTTTATGGCGGTCACCGTCGCGCCGTGGGTGGACCCTGCGACTCCTTCGTCGCGCAGGGTGACAAGGAAGGGGGCGCCTTACCACTACCGTCATGCTGCGGCGACGGAGTCGATCGCAGTATCCACGCGACCTACAGTTGCACTCGCGCAGGGCGTCGTGGGGTTGACTGAGCGAGGAATGTTACTAGCGTGGGCGTATGAAGGCCTTTGTGATCGCCGATCAATCTGCAGGGCATGTGCAACTGGCAGAGGTGCCGGTGCCGCGCGAAGGGCAGGGCGAGCTGCTCGTGCGCATGAGAGCAATTGGCGTGGGAGTCCATGACGCCTACTATTTGCCGCCCGAGTCACGCCCCTGCCTTCCGGTTGGAATTGAGGGGGCAGGTGAGATTCAACGGGTCGGCGACGGTGTCGCGAACTATCGTGCGGGGGACCGCATCGCCTTCGTGAGCTCGATGCAAGCCAAGGGAGGAACCTGGGCCGAGTACGCGGTCGTAGATGCCGAGGCGCTCATTGTGCAGATGCCGCCAGGCATGAGTTTTGTGGAGGCGGCAGCGCTTCCTGTCGCGGCCAACACTGCGCTGCGAGCGCTGGCGAGGCTGAGCGATTTGCCCAGCGGTGCACACGTGTTTATTGCTGGTGGGTCGGGTGCTATTGGTACGCTGGCGATTCAGCTGGCCGCGAGGCGAGGGTGGCGGGTCGCTGCTTCTGCCTCTGCCCAGAACCACAATTTCATGCGTGCGCTTGGCGCCGAGCTGACGGTCGATTACCGAGATGCCGGGTGGGTGTCGCAGGTGAGGGAGTGGAGCGCCCGAGGCGTTGACGCCGCGATTGCCGTGCAACCGGCGACGACGGCCGACAGCATGCGGGCTGTGAAAAACGGGGGTGCAGTGGTGACTGTCTCGGGCGATACCGTGACGCCCGAACGAAACATAACTGTGGCCATGATCGACTACGGCGTCGATGTTCGTAGTGACCTCACGCAGTTGGTGGCCGATGCGGTGCGTGGTCAACTGCGGCTTGAGATTGAGCGCGTGTTTCGGTTTGCTGACGCGCCCGACGCGCTCAGCAAGGTGCAGACACGACACGCACGTGGAAAGGTCGTGGTGAGTTTGGAAGGCGCGACCCCTGTCGCGCCACGCGCGTCAGTCGTACAGTGAGAAGCATGATCCGGATCATGATGATCGTGGCGAGTGTGCGAGAGGGGCGCATCGGCCTGCCGATCGCCCGGTGGGTGCGCGAGGTAGCGGCGAGCGACACGCGTTTCGAGATTGACTGGGTCGATCTGAAAGAGGTCGCGTTGCCGTTCATGGATGAGCCGAGGCATCCGCGGCTTCGTGAGTACACGCACCCGCACACGAAGAGCTGGAGCGCCCGCGTCGAAGCGGCAGAGGCGTTCATCTTTGTGCAGCCCGAGTACAACTACAGCTTTGCGCCGACCCTCAAGAACGCACTCGATTATCTGTGGCATGAGTGGGGCCGCAAAGCGCTTGGCACCGTGAGCTACGGCGGCATTTCGGGTGGCACCCGCGGCGTCGTTGCGCTGCGGCCCGTCGTAGTTGAACTCGGTCTCGTGCCGGCTCAGACGAATGTTGAGCTTGCCTGGGCCGCCAAACAGATCACAGAAACGGGAGCGTTTGATCCGCGCGCCTCGCAGGAGACGACGCTGCGCGCGATGCTCGATGAAATTGCACTGCTCGAGGGGGCGCTGCGCACGCTCCGGCACTCGTCGCCCTCGTGATGCATGCACCTGCGCGGCGGCTTGGAGCTGGACCCCGCGACTCCTTCGTTGCGCAGGGAGACGTGTGGGGAGAGTCGCCAACCGTGCTTAGACGGTTAGCGACTTGATGCGTTCTGCAAGCCAGGTTCGCGCTTCGTTGAGGTCTGAAAGAACTGATGTGCTCCCATTGACTTCTGTTTCCTTACGCGCATCAGCGTAGGCCAGAGTCCAACCATCCATTGGACGCACCGGTAACGGTGGCCATGGTTGCTGATTTCGCCAAGCAAATGTGCGCACGCATAGGTCATGAAGCTTGGGTATGTCGGGCCCGACCGTCCACAGCAGCTGCAGGTCGACGAGATCGTGCGCACGCGCATAGGAAGGGTCGGTGACGGCATGGATCTTTTGTGCGATTTGGTACTCGAGATCGACAAGCTCGACCGGCTGTAGTTCATCGAATCCGAAGTGCGCTCCGAATGCGACAAGCGCTCCATCGAGCTGGCGCTGTCCATGCGCACCCATGTCGATCTCGGGGTCTGAGACCTCAACGTCGAGCGCGCCCCACGCTACGCTGAGAAAAGAAATCGTGACCCGATATGGGTGCATTACGTACTCGGGTCGCGCGAGTCCTGGATCATGAGTCTTCACAGCGCGAACGTTCGCGGTGAAAGCTACGCGCGCTGGGGCGTTCGGATCCCGCTTGAGTGCGCCTCGTGAAGGCGGAACCTTGCCCCATCCGGCTGCGAGGCGAGTAGCGAACTCTGCTTCAAAGGCATGACCGCGCGAATGCGTGGACACATCGAGGTCGGAGGTTGCTCGTGTTCCAAGTTCTCCGAGTCGGAGCTTGACGCCCATGCCACCTTTCACTGCAGCAGCGTCGGGTAACATCTGCGAAACGATCAAGGTGCAAAGCATGACGCGTGCACGAGCGGCCGGGATTCCGAGCCCCGTTGCGACTTGGGCCAGTCGTTCGTTTAGCTGGGTGACGTTGAGCGGCACACTGATGTCGTTCATGCGACCCCCTGCTCTTTCAGTACGTTGTCAAAGTCATTCAGGAGCCCGCGCTCGCGTGCTTGATCCCGTACATCGGCCCATCGATCAGGCGGTATTCGGCGCTCCATATCTATGAGCGCACGTCTGACCGTAGTGGAGAGAATCCCTTCGTGCATCTCCAGATCGCTATCAATTACGTCTGGTCGGTAATCAAGTTCCATCCACTCGGGGAGTGCCCTGCGTACTCGCCGACGTGTGCCCACCCGGATCTTTCGTGGATTGAACTGCCCTAGATCGAAAAGGTCTAATACTGACTCGCGCTCGAGAAAAGCGCCGGCGCCAGCTAGCGCAACCGCGATCGCGGGTTGAGTGAAAGGTGTCGCGGGAATGTCGCGGTGAGTGTAGACGCCCTGCCCGTGTGACTGCAATGCGCCGCGTGAAGCAAGCTTTCTCAGTTCCACCGCAGGTACGCCAGCGTCATCAGCGGATGCTACCGTCACCACACCATGATGCGTCGCGGCCACTTCCCAAAGGTCTCGTCGATATCCCATCGCATACCTCCATGTCAGAATAGTACCATAAGTCGTACTCTTTTGACATGACTGGAAGTGCTAGCGAGCGAGCGAGCGCTGCAGGGGGGCGTAGTGGTTGATTACCGCGGCGCGATACGCCTCGACATCGCCGGCCAGCGCGGCGGTGAGCATGTCGCCGTGAGCCTTTGCCGTGTCGGTTATGTCGGTCGGCTGTGCGATGCCCAGCTGCGGTAGCACGGCGGTGTGTACGTCCCAGAACGCGCCGACGAGCTGCTGTGCGAGCCCGTTTTGGGTGAGCTCAAACAGGCGCGTGTGAAACTCGCGGTCTGCTTCGAGAAAGAACTCGCCGCGCCCGGCCTTATCGACCATCTCGGCGACAAGCTCGTGCATGCGCGCAAGTTCGGCCCCCTGTGCCTCGGCCACGATCCGGTCGGCCATCGAGAGATCGAGAGCGAGACGCACTTCGACGACCTCGCGCAGGGCATCGATCGAGCCTTCGGGCGAGATAACGCCACGAAACACGAGCGTCTGTACGAGCGGGTCAAGTGACATCTCGCCGACGTAGGTACCGTGCCCGTGCCGCACGTCGACGATGTCGAGCGTCGACAGTGACCTGATTGCCTCGCGCACCGAAGATCGCGACACCTCGAGCTCTTCGCACAGCTCGGCTTCAGTGGGAAGCGGGTCGCCGGGCATGAGGCGTTCGCGCAGAATGAGCCGTTTGATTTCGTCGGCGGTTGTTGCCCGGCGGGTGCGGCCACCCCGGGGTAATGGCGCATTCATAGCTCACTCCTTAAAAACCTGTAGTCACTACATCGTGATCTTCTCACGCTTGTAATTCATCGTTCGATATGTTTATAGTACGTCAGACGTCTGATCTCCTCAAGGCGTTTGCCCACAACAACTTGGAGCAATACATGTACCGAATCACATCCCGCCGCGCGGGACGTTTTGCGACTGTCGCAGCGGGCACGTTGGCCGCCGCGCTCGCACTCACGGCGTGCAGTGCAGCCGCCCCCGCCAAGACCGAAGGTGGCGACGCAGCCTCAGCGGCCGAGGTCGACCCCAACGGCATTATCGAAGCCGGCATCTCGTACGCGCTCAGCGGTAGCTTCGATCCGATGGTCGCATCGGGCGCCGTTACGGTCGCAGCAAACTGGCACGTCTTCGAGGGCCTCGTCGACCTCAACCCCGTCACGAACGTGCCCGCACCGGCGCTGGCGGCCGACATGCCCAAGCAGGTTGACGACACCACCTACGAGGTCGACCTGCGCGAGGGGGCCACCTTCCAGGACGGCACGCCCGTCACCGCAGACGACGTCGTCTTCAGTTACGAGCGCGTGCTTGACCCCGAGTCGGGTAGCCTCTTCACCCCGTTCGTTGACTTCATCGACACGGTCACCGCGGTCGACGAAGACACCGTGCAGATCACCACCGACTTCCCGTTCTCGCTCATCGAGCAGCGCCTGGGCATCGTCAAGATCGTGCCGAAGGCGCTCGTCGAAAAGGACGCAGAGGCGTTTGGTGCGAACCCCGTCGGCTCAGGCCCCTACAAGCTCGTCTCGGCTACCCCCGACGACGCGGTTGTCTTCGAGCGCTACGACGATTACAACGGTCCGCACAAGGCACTCGCAGCCGGCATGAACTGGAGTCTGCTCTCAGACGCCGCCGCCCGCACCACCGCCCTCACGAGCGGCACCATCCAGGCGATGGAAGACGTGCCCTACATCGACGTTGACACGATCGCGCAGAGCGCGACCGTCGAGAGCGTGCAGTCGTTCGGCCTGCTGTTCATGATGTTCAACATGAAGCAGGCACCGTTTGATGACGTGCGCGTGCGCCAGGCGCTGTTCTACGCGCTCGACATGGACAAGATCATCGAGACCGGCATGCTCGGCAACGCCGAGGCCGCCACCTCGTTCTTGCAGAAGGGCCACCCGAACTACCACGAGGCGTCGACGGTCTACACCTACGACGCTGAGAAGGCGAAGTCGCTGCTCAAGGAAGCTGGCGTCGAGAACCTCGAGCTGAACATTCTTATGACCGACACCGGTTGGGTGAAGGAGCTTGCTCCGCTCATCAAGGAATCGCTTGACGCCGTGGGCATCAAGACCACGCTCGACATCGCGCAGAGCGCCGCACAGTACGGCAAGGTTGACCAGGGCGACTACCAGGTCATGATCGCCCCCGGCGACCCCTCGGTATTCGGCAACGACGCAGACCTGCTGATGCAGTGGTGGTACGGCGACAACGTGTGGCCGCAGACCCGCTACAACTGGACCGGTTCTGAGGACTTCACGAAGCTCCAGGGCCTGCTCAAGGACGGTCAGCAGAAGACCGGTGACGAGCAGCAGCAGGCGTGGAACGATGCGTTCGACCTCGTCAGCGAGCAGGTGCCGCTCTACCCGCTGCTGCACCGCAAGCTTCCCACCGCGTGGGACAGCGAGTCCCTCGTCGACTTCAAGCCGGTTCCCACCACCGGCCTGTCGTTCCTCGACGTAGGCGTCGCAGCCAAGTAATTCCACTCGCGGGGGCACGATCCATTCGTGCCCCCGCGGTGTGTCACGAGTAAGGAACCACCGTGCAACACGTGCTTCAGCTGATCGGGCGCAGGCTGCTCCAGCTGCCGCTGATGCTTCTTGGCATCACACTCCTAGTTTTCTTCGTCATGTCGTTCTCGCCGGTCGACCCGGCCATTACGGCGCTTGGCGAATCTGCATCACCCGCCGACCGCGAGGCATATCGCGATGCGCACGGGCTTAACGACCCAATCTTCGTGCGCTACTTCAGTTTTCTGGTGGGCCTCTTCCAGGGCGATCTGGGCACGTACTCTGCCCGCCAGCTGCCGGTCATCGACGAACTGCAGCGCGCTTTTCCTATCACCCTCCAGCTCACATTCCTCGGCCTCATCATCGCCGTTATCGGCGCTACAGTGCTCGGCGTCGTCGCCGCGATCAAGCGCGACAAATGGCCCGATCAGGTGATCCGCGTGGTGTCTGTGGCGTCGCTGTCGACGCCCTCGTTCTGGCTCGCGATCCTCTTGATCCAGGTGGTTACGCTGCAGTTCGGCCTGCTTCCCGGATCAGGCAAACTGCCGCCGCTCACCGAAGACCCCGCGGGCTGGCTTGCGCGTATGACGCTGCCAGCGATTGCGCTCGCTGTGCCGGTGATCGGGCAGCTGTCGCGCGTGGTGCGTACCGCTATGGTCGAAGAGCTCGACCGTGACTACGTGCGTACGGCGCTCGGGTTCGGTATTCCCCGCGCGGTCGTCGTGGGCCGCAACGTGCTGCGCAACGCACTCATCACCCCCGTTACCGTGCTCGGTTTGCGCGTGGGCTACCTGCTCGGCGGTGCCGTCGTGATCGAGATCATTTTCGCGATTCCCGGCATGGGCATGCTCATCTTGAACGGCGTGACCAACAACGAGCCCAACCTGGTGCAGGCGGTGACGCTCGCCGTAGCGGTAGCGTTCGTCGTGGTGAACATCATCGTCGACCTGCTCTACGTCCTTATCAATCCGCGTATTAGGTCGGTGTGACATGCGACGCAAACTCACAGAACGTCTCTCTCGCCCGGGCCTCGCGCTCGGCCAGCTCGGTCTCGGCGCCAAGATCGCACTCGCGCTCGTCGCACTTGTCGCGCTCGTGGCAGTGTTCGCGCCGCTCGTGGCCCCCTACGACCCGCTCGCTTCGGGCTCCCCGGTGCAGCCTCCGAGCGCCGAGCACCTGTTCGGCACCGACCGTCAGGGCCGCGACATCCTGTCGCGCCTGATCTACGGTGCACGCTACTCGCTCGTCATTGGCCTCGGCGCGACCGCGGTCGCACTCGCAGCCTCCGCCGTGCTCGGCACCATCGCGGCGACCGCGCCCAAAGCCATATCTGAGACGCTCATGCGCGTGCTCGACGTGATCATGTCATTCCCGGGCATCGCGCTCGCGATCGTGTTCGTGGCCGTGTTTGGACAGTCTCTGCCGATCCTGGTGCTGATCATCGCGTTCCTCTACACCCCGCAGCTCACCCGTGTGGTGCGCGCCAACATCCTCGATCAGTACGGCGAAGACTACGTGTCAGCGGTGCGTGTCATGGGTGCGCCCACGGCCCGCATCATCGTCAAGCACGTGATGCGCAACTCGATCGCCCCGGTGCTCGTGTTTGCGACGGTGCTCGTCGCCGACGCGATCGTGTTTGAGGCCTCGCTGTCGTTCATTCAGGCGGGCGTGCCTGCCCCCGAGCCGTCGTGGGGCAACGTGATCGCCGAGGGCCGCAACCTGGTCATGAGCGGTGCCTGGTGGGCCACGTTCTTTGCCGGTGCGCTGATTCTCGTGACGGTGCTCAGCCTCAACATTCTGTCTGAGGCGATGACCGACGCGATGGTCTCGCCGCGTGCTCGCCGCATCACGTCTGACGCTGCGAACACCGAGGAGTCGACCAGCGACCTCGAGCACGAGCAGGCTGCCTTCACCGGCGTCATTACTACGGTCGATACCGCGGTCAATGTTGCTGTGCCCGGCGGTGTCTCTGATCCGGATCTTGCCCCGCTCACCCCGCTCGTTCCGCTCGCGGATCGCCTCGCGCAGCTACGCGAGGTTGAGCTCGCCCGCCATGACCGGCTGGTCTTCGAGGGCGACGCAGCGCCGCTGATCTCGGTCGAGAACCTGAGCATCAAGTTTCCGCGCCACGGCGACGTGGGCGTTGTCGATCGGGTCAGCTTTGACGTGCGCCCCGGCGAGACCATGTCGCTCGTGGGCGAGTCGGGCTGTGGCAAGTCAATCACGTCGCTCGCGATCATGGGACTGCTCGACGCGAAGGCCGAAGTTTCTGGCCGCGTCATGTTTGACGGCAAGGACCTGCTCGCGATGAGCGAGAAGGAGCGCAACGAGCTGCGCGGCCACGACATTGCCATGATCTACCAAGACGCGCTCAGCTCGCTGAACCCGGCCATGAAGATCAAGGCGCAGATGAAGCAGCTGACGAGCCGCGGCGGCACCCGCAGCGCCGAGGATCTGCTCGAGCTCGTGGGCCTCGACCCGCAGCGTACGCTCGCCAGCTACCCGCACGAGCTCTCGGGCGGTCAGCGACAGCGCGTGCTCATCGCGATGGCGCTCACCCGCAACCCGCGCCTCGTGATCGCCGACGAGCCGACCACCGCGCTCGACGTGACCGTGCAGAAGCAGGTCGTAGACCTTTTGCGCAGACTGCAGCAGGAGCTCGGGTTCGCGATGATCTTCGTGTCACACGACCTCGCACTCGTCGCCGAGCTGACGCACAAGATCACCGTGATGTACGCCGGCCAGGTCGTCGAGCAGGCGACCACGCGCGAGCTACTCACCCAGCCCGTGCACGAGTACACCCGCGGCCTTCTGGGCGCTGTGCTCTCGATCGAAGCGGGCAGCGACCGACTGCACCAGGTGCCGGGCATCGTGCCCTCGCCGAGCGAGTTCCCAGACGGCGACCGCTTCGCGCCGCGATCGAGCGATCCGGCACGATATGCGGGCGTGACCCCTGTGCGCCGCCAGATTCCCGGCACCGCGCACACCTATTCCGCGCATCCAGACGATGCGCCCGTCACCGCAATTGAGGTACTGGCATGAGCGAGAACGTGAAGACCTCTGAGCACGGGGTCGGCGTGAGCGACGCGCGCCGGCCAGTGATCGAGCTGCGCGACGTCGAGATGCGCTACCGCGCACGCAACTCGACACTGTTGAACAAGCAGTATGTTGACGCGCTCGCCGGCGTATCGCTGCAGGTGATGCCCGGGCGCACGCTCGGCATCGTGGGCGAATCGGGCTCGGGCAAGTCGACGTCGGCGAAGGTGCTGCTGGGGCTCGAACAGCCCACAGCGGGCCAGGTCGTGTTCGACGGCGAGGTTGTCACCAAGTTCACGACGCCCGTGCGCCGCCGCATTGGCCGCATCATCTCGGCCGTGTTTCAAGACCCGGCGACGGCGCTCAACGCGCGTATGACGGTGCGCGAAGCCCTCATCGACCCGATGCAGGTGCACGGCCTCGGCTCGCCCCGCGATCGTGAGCGCAAGACCCGCGACCTGCTGACTCAGGTTGGTTTACCGCAGTCGGCACTCGAGGCGATGCCGGGGCAGCTGTCGGGCGGCCAGCGCCAGCGCGTCGCCATCGCGCGTGCGCTTGCGCTCGACCCGCAGGTGATCGTGGCCGACGAGCCGACGAGCGCGCTCGACGTGTCGGTGCGCGCGCAGATCCTCAACCTGCTCACCGACCTGAAAGACGAGCTGGGGCTCGCGATGGTGTTCATCTCGCACGACATTCAGACCGTGCGCTACCTGTCAGACGAGATCGCCGTGATGAACCGCGGCAGGGTCGTCGAGTACGGGCCCGCGGCCGAGGTGTTCGATAACCCGAGCGATGACTACACGCGCACCCTGCTGGGGGCGGCGCCGTCGCTGCTCGAGCTGCACTAACGCACACCGTCATCCTGCGCGGACGCGCTCCGTCATCCTGCGCGAGCGAAGCGAGTCGCAGGATCCACCCGCAAGCGCACCACACACGTTTTATTCGCATCACAACACAGATAAAGAAGACACACCAATGACTGCTACACCCGTAACTTCACCCGTTTTCGCAGGCGTTGTGCCCCCCGTGGCCACGCCGCTCACCCCCGCGGGCGACGTCGACCACGTTTCGCTCGAGCGTCTCATCAACTACCTCGTTGACGGCGGCGTCGCGGGCCTGTTCGCGCTCGGATCGACCGGCGAGACCGCCTACTTCACCGACTCGCAGCGCGTCGAGATTCTCGAGACGATTGTGCGCGTAAACGCGGGCCGCGTGCCCGTGATTGCCGGCGCGATCGAACTGACCGCCCCCCGCATCATTGAAACGGCACAGAAGCTCATCGCCGCTGGCGCCGACGCCATCGTGACGACGGCGCCGCTGTACACGTTCAACTCGCAGGGTGAGATCGGCCGTCACTTCCGCACTATCGCCGCCGCCATCGACGCACCGCTGTGGGCATACGATGTGCCCGTGCGTGTGCACTCGAAGCTCAGCCTTGAGCTGATCATGGAGCTCGCCCGTGACGGCGTGATTCACGGCATCAAAGACTCGTCGGGCGACGACGTCGGGTTTCGCCGCCTCGTGGCCGCGAACCGCGCCGCCGGCCACCCGCTGCAGCTGCTCACCGGTCACGAGGTCGTCGTTGACGCGATGCTGCTCGCCGGGGCCGACGGCGTGGTGCCCGGCTTCGGCAACGTCGAGGTCGAAGGCTACGTGCGCATGTTCGAGGCAGCGAAGCGCGGTGACTTCGCCACCGCCGCCACCGAGCAGGAGCGCATCAACGAGCTCTTCGAGATCGTGTTTCAGCCCAAGGGCTACTCGGGCGACGCGACGGGCGTGGCAGCGTTCAAGGAGGCCATGGCGGCCCGCGGCATCATCGCTAGCGCGCAGATGAACCTTGCGCTTGACCCGTTGAACGCGAGCGACCGCGCCGCCGTGCGCGAGGTGCTCGCTGCCGCTGGCGTCGGCCCCATCGCCCAGGCGTAACCGTGCAGACCGGGGTGGGAGCGAACGCCGCTGAAGCTGTGGCCGCTGAGTACGTCATCGCCGTCGATATCGGCGGCACCAAGACGGTCGTCGCGCTCGTCGACCGTGCTCTACGCGTGACGCATGCGCAGACTGCCCCCACCCCCGCCCGCGAGGGCGCGGCCGCTGTCGTCGCGACGGTTGCTCGCCTCGCGGCGGCCGCGCTCGACGCGGCGACGCTCGCACCGGCCGCGCTCGATTCTGCCGCTGGCTCCGACCAAGTTGAGGGCTCTAGCCCGAACCCCGCACCGTTCACCGTGTGCGGGGTTGGCATTGGCACCGCCGGCACGGTTGACCCCGAGCGCGGTGTGATCGTCGCATCAACCGACACGATGGTCGGTTGGGCGGGCACCGAGCTCGCCCGCGACGTGCGCGCCGATCTCACCAAGGTGCTCGCGGTGCGCGGCGTCGCGGTGCGTGACGCTGTGCAGCCGACCACTCCGCTGCCCGTCACCGTGCGCAACGACGTCGACGCGCACGCGGCGGGCGAGTTCGCGGCGGGGGCCGCACGCGGCGACCAGAGCGTGCTCGTCGTCGCGGTCGGCACCGGAATCGGCGCGGGCATCATCTTAGCAGGCACCCCGCTCACGGGCGCTCACCACTCGGGCGGCGACCTCGCCCACGTGCCCGTACCCGGCGCAGAGCACCTCACCTGCACCTGCGGCAGGCCCGGACACCTCGAGGCCATCGCCTCGGGGCTCGGCATCCTCGCCCACTACCGCTCGCTCGGCGGCGACCAGGCCGTGCCCGACACCCGCGAGGTCGCGGCGCGGGCGAGGGCCGGAGACCCGCTCGCGGCGCAGGCGATCACCGACGCGGCCCGGGCCCTCGGGCGCGCGCTGGCTGGTGCGGTCGCGATTCTCGATCCGGATCGTGTCGTGCTCACCGGCAGCGTGACCGGCATCGGCGCAACGCTGTGGGACGCCGCCGAGGCAGCGTTTCGCGCCGAGCTCACGGGCGCCGTCGCGGGCACGCCGCTGGTGGCGGGCGAGCTGGGCGGGGACGCGCCGCTCGTGGGCGCAGCGGCGGCCGTGTGGGCCCAGGCGTAGCCCGCGGCACTTCGTTTGAGACCGCGGCGATGCGCCGCGAAGAACAGGATTCAACATGAGATTTACCTCCGAACAGATTCTTGACGCGCTCGCGGGCGGCCTCGTCGTGTCGTGCCAGGCGTACCCGGGCGAAGCGATGCGCGACCCGCGCACGACCGCGCAGGTCGCTGACGCCGCGGTCGTGGGCGGGGCCGCGGGCATTCGTGTGCAGGGCCTCGCCGACGTGGCCGCGGTGCGGGGCCTCAGCGACGACCGCGCGCGCGAGGGCGGTGTGCCCGTGCCCGTCGTAGGGCTGTGGAAAGATGGCGACGGCGGGGTATTTATCACTCCGACGCTCGCGCACGCGAAGGCCGTGGCCGATGCCGGCGCCGACATCGTCGCGATCGACGGCACGCGTCGCGCCCGCCCCGACGGCCTCACCCTCGCCGAGACGGTGGCCGGGCTGCGCGCACACTGCGATGCGCTCGTGATGGCCGACTGCGGCTCGCTCGAAGACGCGATCGCGGCCGAGCAGGCGGGCGTCGACATTCTAGGTACGACCCTCTCGGGGTACACCGGGGAGCGCGAGAAGAGCGCGGGGCCCGACCTCGAACTTATCGCGCAGATCGTAGCGTCGAGCACGTTACCGGTGCTCGCCGAGGGGCGGGTGCATGCGCCTGCGCAGGCAGCGGCCGCGCGCGCTGCGGGTGCGTTTTCAGTGTGTGTGGGTACCGCGATCACGCACCCGGCCACAATCACTTCGTGGTTTGTTGACGCCGTGAAGGGGCAACAATGACCGGGGCTGCGGCTGCTGCTGGCGTTGTGGCCGGCGAGCGGCCCGCGGTGGCGGCCGAGCTGCGCGATGGGTACACCCTGCTTGCACAAGTGCAGCCGCGCGGGGTGGCCCACGAGGGCGAAATCGCTGCGTACCGGGCGGCCGCCGTGGTGCGTGCGCAGAACCCGGCCCGACGCGTGCGTGAACTGCGGCTCGTGCAGCGCGAACACAACGCGGCAGTGACGGTGTTTACCGACGTGTCGGTGGCCGAGTCTGGCGAGAGGCCCAGTCTGCGGGTCGTACACTTGCACGGCGGCGGGCTCATCGCGGGCGACAGGTTTGCGGGCTTCGATATGACCGCACGCTTTGCGAAGCAGCTGCGACTTGAGGTGTGGGCGGTGGAGTATCCGCTGAGCCCCGCGGCGTCGTTCACCGACATGGTTGACGCAGTCGTGTCAGTGCTGCGCGAGGCCGTCACAGACGGTGTGCCGGTTGTGCTGGCCGGGCAAAGTGCGGGCGGCGGCCTCGCCGCGGCGGTCGCTTTTGAGTGCCGCGACCTGGGCATCGTGCTCGCCGGGCACCTGCTTGCGTGCCCCATGCTCGATGCGCGCGCGACCGTTTCTGCCGCCCAGTTTGACGACGATGAGTCGTGGAACGGGCCCTCAAACCGCACTGCGTGGACGGCCGCGCTGCGTGGCACGAACGCGCTGCCGCCGGGCGAGCGCACCGACCTGGCCGGGCTTGCCCCCGTGTTTGTTGACACGGGGTCGGCCGAGCTGTTTCGGTCGTCAATCACGGGGTTCGCCGGGCGCCTGTGGGAGGCCGGGGTGACGGCCGAACTGCACGTGTGGTCGGGCGCGTTTCACGCCTCAGACTTTGCGGTCGAAGAGGCGATTGTGTCGCAGGAGGCGCATCGCGCGCGCGGCCGCTGGCTCGAAAGGCTCATTGAGGGGCGCCTGTAGCTGTTGAGCCCGAGAACTACTTGGCGATGCGAAAGCCCAGGTGGGAGGTGGCAGAGTCCTCTGTCTGCGCCGAGCGCGCGGCGGGCCGGTACCGCTGACAGTAGTCGGGGGAGCACAGGTGCGACCCACCCTTGGTGACCCGGCTCACCGCTGGGTTAGGTGCGGCTGGGTGGGCAACAGCATCAGGCGCCTGCGGGCTGCAGCCGCAGCAAGTCGTGGCCCCGGCACCCGCTGAGCTCGCTGCTGAGCTCGCTGCTGCGGTCGCTGCTGCGGTCGCTGCCGGAGCGTCTGACGCCGCCGCGCGGTGATTCGGCGTCGACACCGTCGTCGTCCATTCCCACACGTTGCCAATCATGTCGAACAGCCCGTAACCGTTGGGCGCAAACGTGCCCACGGGCGACGTGCCGCCCCAGCCGCGGTTCTCGTACGGAAACCGTCCGAGCCAGGTGTTCGCGAGCACCTCGCCGGCCGGGTGGAGCTCGTCGCCCCAAGCGAACTCAGTGTCGGTGCCACCGCGAGCTGCGTGCTCCCACTCGGCCTCGGTGGGTAGCCTCCCCCCTGCCCATTCGGCGTACGCCGTCGCGTCGGCAAAACACACCTGAGTCACGGGGTGCTGATCCTTGCCGGTGAGGTCTGAGTCGGGCCCGAGCGGAGCACGCCAGCTTGCACCCGGCACCCACGCCCACCACTGCCGCCAGTCACGTAGGTCGACGGGACCGGGTGTCTCATGAAATACGAGGCTTCCGGGGGCCCTGTCGGCGTCGCTCAGCGCGGCGTAAGCCGGGCCGGTGAGCTCTCGTTCAGCCACGGTGACGTAGCCGGTCTGCGAGGCAAACTCCCGAAACTCGAGGTTGGTGACGGGCCGCTGAGCAATCTGAAACCCGGTTCCCATCGCGGTGTGTGCGGGGCGCTCCTCAGGGTAGAACCGATCGGAGCCCATGCTGAACTGGCCACCGGGAATGGAAATCATATTGCTCACACGTTCGATCCTATTGTTGTTGTCTCGATTCAACAGCAGAAGTACGCTGGAGTATGGCTACCGTCAGAACCGTACAGGTCACATTTGATTGTGCAGACCCGCGCGCAGTTGCAGCGTTCTGGAAACGGGTGCTCGGCTATGTTGACCCGCCCACACCGCCCGGTTTTGCGACCTGGGACGAAGTCGATGCCGCCCAACCGGCCGCCGATCAAGGAGCGAAATGGGCTTGTCAAGACCCTGAGGGCGTGGGCCCGCGACTCTTCTTTCAGCGTGTGCCCGAACCCAAACGCCTGAAAAATCGAGTACACCTTGACGTGCGGGTGGGTGTCGGGCTGCGGGGCGACGAACGTGTGGCGGCACTCGAAGCAGAGGCGGCACGGTTGATCGAGATCGGTGCGACTCGTCTTTACCTCCTCGAAGCAGACGGGGTCAACGAATCCTGCCTGGTCATGCAAGACATTGAGGGTAATGAGTTCTGCCTCGACTGATCGGCGCGGTGTAGAGCGCAGCGGTGCTGAGCACCCGCCGCCGCTCCATCAAAATAGCGGTACTGACCTCGAACGATTGCCGCCGCGCTCTTCGGCGCCGCCGCCTGAAGCTGCCGCGGCCTCACGCGCAAGCAACCGCTCCTTCACCGGTAACCCATACCTGAACCCGCCCAGCGTTCCGTCTGAGCGCATCACCCGATGGCACGGAACAAACAGCGCCGCTGCGTTCTTCGCACACGCGCTCGCCGCAGCGCGCGCGGCGTCGGGGTTTCCGGTGCGGGCCGCATACTCGGCGTAGGTGAGCACCTCGCCGGGTGCGACGTCGCGCAGCACCTCCCACGCGCGCTCGCGGTACGGGCCAGACTCCTGCACGACAGGCACAGTGCCCGGCGCCGCGACGTCGCCCGCGTAGTATGCGTCTACCGCTGCCGCAGCCTCGCGCGCGATCCGCTCGGCCGATCCGGAGCCCGCAGAAGAACCGGAGCTCGCAGAAGAACCGGAGCCCGCAGCCGGGCTAGCACCAGCACCAGCACCAGCAGCGGCACCGGCATCGCCAGTGGGGTCGAGCTCTTGCACGTCGCTCTCGGCGGGGCGCAGTGACTCGTGAATGAGCGGCAGCAGGTAATTGGTGTCATCGGTCCAGCCCGATGCGAGCACGCCCAGTGCTCCCGCGATGAGTGTGAACGGCCCGTCGGGGGTCTCGAGCGTCACGCAGACGGCGGGGCTATCTTGTGACATCTTCTGACTCCTTCGACTGCGGTGTAGGTTGCGCCGCGGGTTGCGCCGCGGGTTGCGCCGCGGGTTGCGCCGCGGGTTGGGCCGCCGCCGCCCGCCACAGGTGCATCGACGCGTATGAACGCCAGGGTGCCCACTCTACGGCGCGGGCCGCGAGCGCGCGATGCTCGGCCTGCCTGCTGCCCACGCGCGTCTGGGGCAGCGCACCGAGCGCCCGCGCTCCCGCTACGAGGGCGACATCTCCGATGAGCCACGCATCGGGGTCGCGCTGCACGCGCATCGCGACATACGCGGCGGTCCACGGCCCCACCCCGGGCAACGCGGCGAGCTGCTTCGTCAGCGTGCCAGCGCCCGCAGCACCCTCGAGGTCGAACTCGCCCGCCGCGAGCGCGACCGCCGCCGCCCGCACTGCATTGCTCTGCCGCCTAGGAAGCCTCAGCGGCCGCTCGGGGTCGAGCTCGTCTGCCGGCCCGATGTGCGGCACGGCCGCGACGATCTGCGCGGGGGTCGGAAACAGGGTCGTGAGCCCCGGCGCGATGCCGGGGGCGGTGGGCGCGGGGGATCCGGCACGCTGCGCCAAGCGCGCGAGGTGGCCGCGGGCCGCGGCGACCGTGATCTGCTGGCCTATGATCGCCCTGATGATGAGCTCGGCGGGGTCGAGCGCGCCCGGCACGCGAGTGCCTGGGCGCGCGTGCACGAGCGGGGCGAGTGCCGGATCGTTCGCGAGCGCGGCATCGATGCTCGGCGCGTGAGCATCGAGGTCGAAGAGGGCGGCGATGCTGGCCGCGACCGTGTCGACGTCGTGCTGGTCTGCGGCATGGACGGTGGCGTGCAGGGTCACCGCGGCGGCCTCCGCGCGCGGTGCGGCGTGCTGCTCGGTGTAGCGCAGTGCGATCGCCGCGGGGCCGCTCGGCCCGCGCAGGGTACGCGCGTAGGTGTAGGTCGTTCCGTGGGCGGTGTCGTGTTCGGCGGTCGCGTGTTTGACGGTCGCGTGTTCGACGCCCGTGACCGCTCGCGCCGCGAGAAACTCAAATACGCCCCGGGCGTCGAACGGTGGCCGCGGGGTGAATTCGAGCTCGCAGATCATGGTGCGACGCTAACATGACCGGGCGTTAGTGCTGTGCTGCCATGTCGCCCACGTGAGGGGCTTCGAGGGAGCGCATGTAGCGCAGCATCACGGCACCGTTGGGGGAGGTGACGGCGGGCTGCGTGAGGCGCAGACTTGTAGGCATCGCCCCGTGCGCGAACACTTTCTTGCCGTGGCCGAGCACGATGGGGTACACCCAGAGCGTGAGAATATCGAACAGCTTGTGCGCAATGAGGGTCTGCACGAGGTCGAGGCTGCCGATCACGTGAATGTGGTTGTGCTGGTCGCGCAGCTTGCGTATTTCGGCCTCGGTATTGGGGCCGAGCTGCCGCGAGTTGTGCCACTCGAGCGTGCGCGGCTGGCGCGACGCGACGTATTTGGGCAGCCGATTAAGCTTCTCGGTGATCGGGCCCTCCTCGGCGGTGGGCCAGTAGCCAGCAAAGATGTCGTAGGTGCGGCGCCCGAGCAATAGAGCATCCATCTTGGCCATGCCCGCGTCAACCTGCTCGCCGACGAGGTCGTCGATGAGGGGTGCTTGCCAGCCGCCGTACTTGAAGTCTTGATCGGTATCTTCGTTTGGCCCGCCGGGAGCCTGAGCGACACCGTCGAGCGTGGTGAAGAGATCGATGTAGATGAGTCCCATGATGAACCGTCCCAACGGCCCGACAGCAGCATCGGGCCTACCGCGAGTGTCTCACCAGTGCGGCGCGTGCACAACGGGGTTGACGGGGGAGAGACCACGTTTGAGGCATGAACTATAAAGACTATAAAAGTACCGCGAACTATAAAGACTATAAAGATCACGACGACTATAAAGACTATAAAGGGGCATTGACGCAACAGTGTGCAAAGTAGTGCACATAAAGTGCAGTATGCTGCACAGGTGGATGAACATGCAGCCGAACTGGCCCGAGCCATCGGGTCGCGGGTGAGAGACGAACGTAAACGGCACGACTGGACCCTCGAACACCTCGCCGCCGCGGCGGGAGTGAGCCGCCGCATGCTTGTCAGCGTCGAACAGGGCACCGTAAACCCCAGCGTGGGCAGCCTGCTGCGTATCGCAAGTGCGCTTGGCGTGGGGCTGCCAGCGCTCGTCGAACCGCCCGCCGAAAGTGCCTCGCAAGTGACCCGCAGCGGTGACGGCGCCACACTGTGGTTGGGGGAGCACGGCGGTCGCGGCGTGCTGCTCGCCGGCACCGCCCCGCCAGACGTGATCGAGCTGTGGGACTGGACGTTTGAACCGGGCGATAGCCGTGCGAGCGAGCCGCACACCGACGGCACCCGCGAGGTGCTGCAAGTGCAGCGCGGCACACTCACCGTCACGGTCGACGGCGAAACCCATCAGCTTACGGAAGGCGACTCCCTCAGTTTTAGGGGCGACGTTGACCACGAGTACGCCAATAATCACGACGGCACCCTGCACTTCTTACTCTCGGTGTTTGAGCCCGCGATGGGACGCGCACACCACCTGCAGAACGGAGCACACGCATGAACCGGTTGACATCGAAGCCCAGCGGCGCGGGGATTCCACCATGGTCGATCGCGGTCGCGGCGATGCTGCTGATTCAGCTGTCAAACGCGCTCTCGGTCACCGTCATTGAACAGGTGGGCCCCGCGGGCACCGCGTGGCTGCGCATGTGCTTTGGGTCCGTATTGCTGCTGCTCATCGTGCGCCCCAAGCTTCGGTCGATTCGGGTCAAAGATATTCCCGCCCTGCTCGTGCTGGGGCTCGTCACCGGGTTCATGACCACGTTCTTCTTGATGGCGGTCGCCCGAATTCCGCTCGGCACCGCCGTCGCGATCGAGTTTCTCGGCCCCTTGGCCGTCGCCGCGATCACCAACAAGAAGCGCAGCGCCTACGCCTGGCCAGCCCTCGCGCTCGTCGGAGTGGTGCTGCTCACCGAGCCCTGGCACGGGGCGGTCGATATTCTAGGTGTCGTGTTCGCGCTGCTCGCCGGTGTCTGCTGGGGCCTCTACAACGTGTTCACGCAGTTTGTTGGCGACCGTTACGCGGGTATCAGCGGGCTCGCGCTCACGATTCCAATCGCCGCGGTGTTCACCGCAGTCTTGGGACTGCCGCAGGTGCTGAACGGTAACCCCGAGCTGTGGGTGCTGCTGCTCGCGGCGGGAATCGCGCTGATTTCACCGGTCGTCTCGTTTGGGCTCGAGATGCTCGCACTACGCCGCATGACACACACCGCGTTTGGCACGCTACTGTCGATCGAGCCGGCGTTTGGCGTCATCATGGGCATCCTCGTGCTCGCTCAGTCACCATCGGTGCTGCAGCTCGTGGGCATCGCGATCGTGGTGCTCGCAGGTGCGGCCGCCCAGCGCGGCGGCCGGCGCGAGGGCCAGCCTTCCTTGTAACCAGGCGCTTGTAGACTGTGACCCTACGCACGCCATGGTCAATCGGCACGTTCGCGCCTCTCATTTGAGGCGCGGGCTGGCCCGGGCCGCTATCGAACGAGGTCGATCTCTTATCGCTCCGGATCAGCCAGCAGCCGGCCTGCCCGCCGCCGTCCCCTCGGTGACCTGGCAGGGTGACGGTACAACCCACTCGGCCGTGTGGCTCTCTGCAAACGACCGGCCAGCGCCTAAGCGCGTGGTGGCGGTAGACGATCGGCTCACCGCCGACCAAGCGATCAAGCATGCCGCCCAGGGCACGGCAATGCTGTGGCTCGGCGACTTTCACGGCGCCAAGCAAATTCTGAGCGCGATCGACCGCCGGGTGTCATCTGGCAAGAAGACCGCGCGCGGTAAGAATCGGCCCGCGCGCGGTGCTCGAGATCAAGCGAGCGCGCGCGGCGATGCGCCTGCCGATACCCTCAGCGACGCCGAAGAGTTCTACCGGATCCGGCAGGCGCGTGCTGGCCGCTCACGCATCATGTCACTCATCTTGATGCCGCTCGAAGTGGACGTCGAAAGTGGCCTCGCCGAGATCCCGCTCCCGCGTGCGCCAAAGATCGGGCCCGCGATCAAGTTTGGGTACGGCGGCTGGCCGGGATCCGGATCGAAGCCAGCAGATGGCACTGGCCGCGCAGGGGCGCGCCGAGCCGTTGTGAGCCTGCAGGAGCTTACGGGCGTGCAGGGTGCGCACCAGTGGTTCGTGAGCGGCGTCGATGTGCCGAGCTTAGGGGCCAAGATTCACCCGCACTACGGCACGTTCTTGCCGACGCGGCACGAGTATGTTGACCTGGTGGCCGGGGCGCCGCTCGCTGAGGGCGCCCTGCGCGCGTTCGATATTGGTACCGGCACCGGCGTGCTCGCCGCGGTGCTTGCGCAGCGGGGGGTGCAGCAGGTGGTGGGCACCGACCTGCATCAGCGGGCCGTTGATTGCGCGAATGACAACTTTGCGCGGCTCGGCATTTCCGCGGTTGCATCGGCTGAGCGTACGAGTATGTTTCCAGAAGGGCGGGCGCAGCTCATCGTGTGTAATCCGCCGTGGCTGCCGGGCAGCGCCGCGACCACCCTCGACGCCGCGATCTATGACCCGGGTAGCAAGATGCTGCTGCAGTTCTTGAACGGGCTGCCGGCGCATCTGACCGAGGATGGCGAGGGGTGGCTGATCATCTCGGACCTTGCCGAGCTGCTCGGGCTGCGCACCCGAGAGATGCTGCTCGAAGCGATCGAGCGGGCGGGGCTCACTGTTGTGGAGAGGCTCGACACGGTGCCGACCCACGGTCGCGCGCGCGACACCAGCGATGTGCTGCACGCCGCGCGCTCGCGTGAGGTGACGAGCTTGTGGCGGCTGCGGGTGAGGGCGCGGGCGTAGCTGCGCGGTGCCGGGCCCGTGCTCGCACGAGTCGGCATCGAAATGACGAGACGGTATCGAAAATGCGTACTTTCCATACCGGCTCGTCATTTCGATGCCGTCTCGTCACTGAGACGTGAACGTCGTTGCGGGCGTAGCTGCCTCCGTGTGGACGCTTCACGCGGTCTATTGGTTGATGCCCACTAATCCGTACGAGCGCAGGTACTCGATGATCGCGGTATGCTCATCAAAAATATACGCTCGTGCCATGAGGTCGTTAAACCTGTCGCTTACCGCAGGGTCTTCATCATCGAGTGGAATCGTGAGCAGCATATTGGTTTCGGCCGTGATCAGCAGCCGGTTGGCAGCAAAGATCGCAGTGCGTTTGTTTCCATCTTCAAAGGCTTGAGCCTTTGCGAGCAAGACGAAAAGCCAGAGCGCGGCTTCGACGGTATCGCTCCGTTCAAGGGCCGCATCGATTGTGAGCTGCAAGCCAGCGAGATCAAGCGCGGGAGGTTCGTGTCGCCCGTAGCGCGTGCGCACACCGATCTGTTGATGCGCGGTGCGAAGCTCGCCGGGATGAAGTGGCCCGCTTCGGGTGATGGTGGCATTGATGCGGCACACATAGCGCGCATCGAATTGCGTGTCGTCAGGCGCAAGGATGAAGGTCGCCGCATCGCGTAGATCTTCAAGCAGTGCGAGATCAGCGCGCGAAGAAATGCCCTCGAGTGACCCCGTGCGTAGAAAGTTTTCAGTGTCGAGCCGGCCAGTCTGTAGCCCGTCGAGCACCTTGCCTGACGAATAGATCACACGAGCGAGTTTTGATACATTAAGCACCGTTTCGCCTGTGACTGGTTCTTGTATGTGCTCCACCGCGCCAGTCTACTTGAGGGGTGTGCAGCGCGAATAGATACCTTGAGGGCGGTACGAAACGGAGTCAACTACTGTCAACTACTGTCAACCCCTTTCACGTGACGTACGATCGTGCGTACTCTCGTGCCAGCAGGTGCTGTTGCTGCACATGCGGTGCTGCCGACGCCTCGCGGTAGTCCGCACACGCGGCGCGTCACCTGCTAGAAGGGAGAACGCGATGACCACCGCGCACCGGAGCAGCGGCGACGAACCCCGGCACGAACCCCGGCACGAACCCCGGCACGAACACAATCGCACCTTCGGTATCGAAGAAGAGTTTCTGCTGCTCGACGCGCGCACCCTCACCCCGGTGAACTGTGCAGCAGAGGTGATTCTCGCGGCCCCCAAGACGCACCGGCTGCCCGAGCGCGAGTTTTTGTCGAGCGAGCTCGAAGTCTCCACCCCCATCTGCCGCACCGCGGCCGAGGCAGAAGACGCGCTCCGCGGGTTTCGTACGGCCTACGCCGGGGTCGCCGAAAGCTGCGGGGTGGTGCTCGCCAGCTGCGGGCTGCCGCCGCTGGGCGGTGAAACCACCTGCACCGTCACGCCCAAGTCGAGGTACCAGCGGCTGCGCGACGAGATGCGGGGCGTCGCTGGCCACCACTACGCGATCGGCACACACGTGCACGTCGCGGTGCCCTCGCGTGACGCGGGCGTCGACGTGCTCGCCCGCCTGGCGCGCTGGGCGCCGGCGCTGCTTGCGCTCACGGCTAACTCGCCGCTGTGGTGCGGGGAGGCCACGGGATTCGCCAGCTGGCGTTACGTGCAAGAGCTCGCCTGGGCGACCGCGGGTTACCCGCCCAGCTTCAGGGACGGGGCAGAATATGCGCGCGCAGTCGCCAGCCTCATCAACACCGGAATCATCATCGACGAGGGGCACGTCACCTGGATGGCCCGGCTCTCGCACCGGTACCCGACGCTCGAGCTACGCATCGCAGACGCACAGCTCGAGGCGGGCGAAGCCGTCGCTTACGCGGTGATCGTGCGGGCGCTCGTCGAGCACGCGCTGCGCGAGGGCGAGGCAGGCCAGCCGCGACCGCGCTATGTGCCGGGTCTCGTCGACGGCGCTACATGGCTCGCGGCCCGCAACGGGCTCGCGACCGATCTCACCGACCCGCTCACGGCAGAAACGATGCCCGCATTCGACCTGGTCGGGTGCATGATCGCGACGGTCGAAGACGAGCTCGACCGCTTCGGCGACCGCGGCCGCGTCGCCCGGTATCTGAGCCGGATCAAGCGCAGCGGCAGCCCCGCCGCGCGCCAGGCCGCCGCCTTCGCCGCGGGCGGTGTCAGCTCCCTGCTAAGCCTTTACCGTGCCCGGTAGCCGTGCGCGCCCGCTCCCGTCATGCTGCGGGAGCCCAGCGACTCGCAGCAATTGCCTACTGCTGTCGAGCCGTCAGAAGTTTGCGTAATCCATGTCAGATGAACTTAGGTTTCCACCTACTTGCAAGATCAGCTCGACGGTCCAGCAGCTTTCATAGTCAAACGTGAACGTTTCACGAGTCTCGGTGTAGGCGCCCTCAGGGCCGAACGCGTAGGTCCACCCATACCATTCATAACCAGCACCGTAAGTGAGGTCGTAGGTGCCAATAGGCACCCCAAAGGATTCACTGGTGCCGGGGGCAAGGTAAGCGTCCCAGACCGTGGTGGGACCGCTCTTTAGTTTCACATAGTAGCTACGGTCACCAGAGGGCACAGTGACAGTTAGACAGCCTTCGCCCCCACCTCCGGAGGCGCCGTAACGGTGAGTCGGGGCGGGGACGCTGGGCTGGCTAAAAGCGGGCTCAGGAGGGGGGAGGTCAATTTCTGCCGGAGGCTCTGAACTCGATGATGTGTTCTGGTTGCTGCTGTTGCTGTTGCTGCTGTTGCCTTCGCCGTTTGAAAACTCTAAGAACACAGCCAATAGAACAATGACAGCGACACTGATGAACAGCCCCCAGAAAAAACGACCGGAAGCTGACGCACGATCGTCGCTAGCAGCGGTAGGGGGTCGGGAGGCCGTGGAAGTTGTTGGGGGTTTCGGGCCGATTAATAGATAGGCCTTGGGTTTGGAGTCTTGCTCGTGTGCAGGCAACAAGAAACACCATTCAGCGGTGACGAGCATGACGCTCAAACACCTCCGGCGTGTGGCACACTCAACGCGCCGGGTTTCGGGGCACGCTAGGCTAATGAGTTGTGCCGCTGATTAGATCACTATTCGAGTCGGTAGTTCTCGCAGCTATTGGCGTGCTGCTCCTAGCGTGGGCTGCGGCGCAGAACCAAATAGGGGGCGGAGCTAGCGGCAGCTTCGAGAAGTGCAGCCTCGCCACGGGGCTCCTCTACTTATTCTTTGCAGCGCTGGTAGCTGGCTTGGTGCTGTGGCACGCTTACAGGCGCAAAACCGCGAGGGAAAAGCAGGCTGCGGCGGAACGGGGCGGGCGCTTCGGCGCGCATCAGCCGATGCACGTGAGTCGAGAAACCACGAAAGGTGCGCCAACAGCCCCCAACCAGTTGATTCTACGCGGTGACCTGTGGTTTAGAGTACGAAGCCTGCCCGCCATTTGTACCGATCTGTTGCTTGCTGCCTTGGTTGTCGTTGGGTTCGTGTACGCGGGCCCTGCCCGGCTCAGCTTCACCGTTTTTGCGTTTACCGTGGGGGTGTGGCTCGGCTATCGCTTCCACCGAAAACGTGGTCGCGGTGTCGCAGCGCAGCGCGTGCTTTCGACCACGGTGCCGCTTGCCATCACCGTTTTCTTCTGGATGATGATGCGCACGACAGAGATTCCGTATGCTGCGCTCATGTTCTTACCAGCGGCCGGGCTTGGTGCGGGGCTAGCGATGGCGGTGGAGCGATGGGTCGGCCCGAAGCGCTATGCGCTTGCCCGCGCCTGGGAAGGCATTGACCGGGTGATTGGAGCGAGGCCGGGTGCGTCAGTAGCGACTCCAGCACTGAGTCGTGGGCAAATATCGTTCAAGATCGCAGCCCTCACTGCTCGGATTTCAAAACGCGAGGTGCGTGCATTTCTGAGGCAGTTTATTGCTCAGTTTCCGCGAGTTAGCCGTTCCGATATTCTGGGGCGCAGGGTCGTGATGACCGTAGGCGTCATTGCTTTTGCTATCGGGATGCTCGCGTTTCTCACCGGCATCGTGGAAATTGCGAGTGAGGGGGCAGAGGACGCGGCGGCCCAGCTGCTCGGGATGAGCGCGGTTCTGTTGCTCTTCATGTTCGCCGGCGCAGTGTTCATCTGGTTTCTGGTGCGCACACGCACCAGAGTGCCGTACGGCGAAGATTATCTGCGGCTCTCGCGCTTCGCAGCAGACAACGGTTTCGGTTTTGATCCGGGACCCTGCGTGCTGAATGACGGTGCGATTGAAACAAACATCATGCAGACCGTTCATGCAGTCGAGGCTGCCCCTCGGCTGAGAACCAGCAACCTCGAGCACCGTCAAGGGGTAGCGCTCGCCCGAACGACCCACTTCAGCGGCAAATGCGTGATCGAGCTTAGTACCGAACTGCCGCACGTCATGCTGTTCAGCCAGGATCATCTGACGCCCTCATTCGCAGCGTTCACGGCCCCGGCAGCGAATCAACGGTTGTCGCTTGAGGGCGATTTCGATGACCACTTCGCGCTCTTCTGCCCTCGGGGCTATGAACGCGACGCGCTCTACCTCTTCACACCAGACATCATGGCGCGACTCATCGATGGGGCGCGCAGCTTCGATATCGAGCTCGTCGGCAATCTGCTCATACTGCGTTCGCGGCGTGATCTCGTGACGGTAGACCCCGCAGTCTGGGCCGAGCTCGCGACAGCCCTCACCGCACTCACCGACAAGCTGGCTCAGTGGGAACGCTGGCGTGACGAGCGACTGCTTCTGCAACGAACGGTGCAACCGTTTGCAGAAGGAGTAATCGCCGGGTCGTCAGGTGCACGAGTAGCAATACAAGGGAGGCGGCTGAGACGGGGGATTGGACCTGGCACCTGGTTCGCGATGGGGTTTGTTTCTCTGTACCTCACGCTGACCGCGCTCGCGAACCTGATCTAGGCGGACGGCGCGCGCCAACGAGCATCGCGACAACGTGACAAATCATGAAGCCTTCGAGGGGCTCGATCAACCGCGCCAGGTGACCGCCACCGACGCCACCCTCCGCACAGATAACGCCGAGGTCGCGGCAATGATCGGGGTGCGTGCTGAGGGCGCTGCGAAAGAGCCCGCGCGCGCACGCAGTCTGAGTGCGCGGCGTGATCCGGATCGCTCGTGGCTGCTGCCCACTTACCGCCTGAATCAAATAATGCTATTCTGATTCAGTTAAGGAGGGGTCATGGAATCTATGCCCAATCGCATCACTCGACTGCGTGTCGAGCTGGGGCTCGATCAGCGTGCTGCGGCAGCGCAGTCGGGGCTATCGCAGTCGACCTGGAACCGCATCGAAACGGGCAAGAAAGATCCGACGCTCGCCGAGCTCGTGGGCATTGCACACGCGCTTGGAGTGCTGCTGAGCACCGTTCTCGGACACAGCGAATTTCGTGATCGCCTGCAAACCGCCGCGCGCGCTGAGCACCCCAATGCCGATGTTGCCCGAGCAGTAGAACGCCTCGACTTTTGGTTTGAGCTCGACAACGACCTGCGCGCGGCAGGCATCGGAACCCATCGGTAGGGGTGAGGGCGCATGAACGCTGAACTCGAAGGGCAGCAAAAGGCCGCGACGTTTCGCCACGATAACGACCTTGGGATGTCGCCCATTCGTGACGTGCAAGAACTGATCGAAGGGCTGCTCGGTATCGATGTTGCAGTGATGACGATGCCGGGCGATCTTGACGCGGTGATGCGCCGTGACCCAGAAAGCGGTCGCGTGCTGATCGGGGTGGGTACGAGCAGGTCGCCAGAGCGGCAGAGGTTCACGACAGCGCACGAACTCGGGCACGTTCTGTTTGGTGAATTTCGTGACGAGGTAGCCAACGGCTTGCACCGTGATGCTGCAGAACAACGGGCGGACTCGTTTGCGCGCCACTTACTTGCACCGCAGCAGGGGGTGCGCCGCCTCGTTGAGAAGATTCCAGACGAGTTGACGATGTTCGCCAAAATATCTGCGATTGTGCGCCACTTTGGTGTCTCGCCCTATGTTGCGGCGATTCAGCTACGCGACATTGAAGTGCTTACCGTTGAGGAGTTTGACGCGGTAAAAGCAAAACCTGCGAGCTGGTATGCACGCCGATTTGGCTGGGCTGCTGAGCGAGAATCACTCGTCGTAGACGCGTTGCGCGAGCAAGCGCCGCAGCGCATCACAACGAACGCGATCGAGGCGTACCTACTGGGGCAGCTATCGCTCAGACAGCTGGCCCGCGTACACGGCGTCAACGATGTCGACGAGTTCGAGCGCGAACTCGTGGGCGAAGGGATTGTGCCGCCGACTGCGGCCGATCCCCACAGCGAGGTGTCATTCGGAGATGAATGGTGACTGATCCGCGGGCAGTGATCATTGATGCCGGGCCAGCTTTGAATTTCATTGCGGCGGGGTATCAACAGCTGCTGTTGGACGTCATATCGGCAAAATCTGCCTTCATGTGTGCACCGCAGTCGGTGGCAGATGAGGTACAGCGCAAGTCTCACCAGCCGCACGGATCACATGCAGGCACCGCCCGGTTTCACAGCAGACACTGGCACGTGTTTGAAGCGCTTGTCAGCAACGGGCTAGTGAAGCTTCTCATCGATGATGTGCGAGATAAAGCGTTAGTGGCGGCGACGGTGTCAGTATCAAAGCAAACCGTCATGCAACGTGCACTCACGTCAAAAGACTTGGGTGAGACGATGGTGGTGGCACACGCTCTCAAAATGGCGCGCATCGGCAAAGCGGTGATCGTGCTGGTCGACGATGGCGGCGGCCAGCGGCTTGCCCGGCAGCATGGGTTAAAGGTGACGTCGACGCTCGGCATTCTTCGAGATGCCGCAAGGCTTGGAATGGTCGAGACGCGCGGCGACATGAAACTGATCTACGCGAGAATCGCGCAGTATGACGATGGGCTACCTCACTGGGATACCAGCGTCGTGAGCGTGCTGCATGACCGCGAGTTGTACATCGGTCGGCGAGCGGCCCCGCTCTGATAGATACGGCGCCGCAAAGTGCGCCAAGATAGAGACATGGCTGTCTCTTTCTCTGCCTTGCACGCCGACGTCGGCACAATCAACGGCCCAGTAGCGAACGAATACTCGGTGGCCAATCCGTCATCGAAGTTATTGGTGAAAAGCGTGGTGCACGATGGCGAGTACCCAAAACTGACGTTGAATGAACACTCGAATAAAGCCATCTATTTTGACCTGACCTGCGATTTTTGATTATAGGAGTTTTGGGTTTGAGGCTTTGTGATTTCCAAATAGGCCCCTAAAGAATCCATAACTGCTTGAGCTTGAGGCACATGAGATGCGTGATTTGAACGATGAACCGAGGAGAAATCTTGCACGACGACGAGTTCGTCTACGACAGAGCTGCTGAGGCCGAGGCGGTTCTACTCACAGACCAGAGCCGCCTGGGTGACACCTTTCGAGGCGACCGAGAGGGCCTCACTCGGGAAGAACAAGCAGAGATGGTCGGCGCTAAAACCGTAAACTACGGTTACAACAACGGCGTGACTATCAAAGCGCTGGTGCACGGAACCCTGCCGTCAGGCCCGACGCTTGCGCTGCAAGCTGCGCGCCGATTGCGTACCCTGCTTAAGCGCGATGATCTTTCTCAAGAGTTGCGTGCTGATTGGGCCTTGCTCGAAGAGCAGTTGACACTACGGGCAGAAGACCGGCTCGCAGCAGAAGCAGAAGACACCGCAACGGCGAAGGCTACGACTGAGGCGGAGTCAGTTGGAACTTCAGGCATCTACGTCTACACGTTGCCGCACTACCTCAAGTATCCAGTCGATGCCGAGACCGGTAAGACATATCTTAAGGTCGGGCACTCATCGCGTGACGTGCTGCACAGGGCGGGGTCGCAGGGGCGTTTAACCGCGCTGCCAGAGGACCCAATCCTGTTGCGCATTTACCCGTCACCGGCATCAGGTGAGACTGAACGAAAGTTTCACGAGTGGCTTCGCATGGCAGACCATCACGGTGCGCGCACTCGTCGCGGTGGCACCGAATGGTTCTTGACCTCGACGAAGTTTCTCGATCACATCGCCACAGAACTCGGCCTAGAGCGGCAGACCATCAACGACCTTGAAGTCGGCGACGACTAACCCAAGTACCCACCCACCTCAGAAGCGAGACATGAATGGCGTCGTCGATTACTTGGCTCGATAGCTCTAGCGTCGAGCAACGGCGCATACGCGAAATCTTGGGGCTCTTCACCAGCAAAGAAAGTCTTGAAGAGCTCGGGCTTGGGCAAGTGCGCGACGCGCTGGCTGACGCGCTCTTTCCAGGCACTTCAACGCTGCACACCCGCGCACGATACCTCCTGTTTATCCCGTGGATCTTTCAGCAGGTGTCACAGGAGCGAGGGTCGCTCGCGCAAGCGCAGGCGAAAGAAATCGAGCTCATTGGCGCCCTCAAGTCTTATGACGCGCGCGCTCGCGGCATCATTGGCGCCGAGGCAGGTGCCGCGCTCAAGACGATGCCGTCCACTATCTACTGGTCTGCGCTAGGCTCCTACGGCATATTGACCGACCCCAAACTCAATAGGGGTCAGGCGATCAGCGCCGAGGGGACAAGACTGCAACAAGACGATCCCGAGCACAGGTCACTCACCCTCCGTGCTTGGCGACCAGAGATGCCACCTGTCCCAGAGGGCTTCCCAGCGCAGGCCATCGGAGGCATGCAGCTCACAGCAGACGAGGCAGCCTGGCTGCGCGAACGCTTCATCGCGAGTGCCCCGGGCTCAATGCTGGCGCACCTGGTGTCGCATCTCGAAAGGCAACAGCTCACCAAAGACAGCGGCGCACCCTGGGAAGACCTCGCCACGAGCACCGCGGCGGGAGACGCTCAGCACGCCCTGCACCATGCGCGGCTGTTTTCAGAGACCATGCACGGTGCGCAACTGCTGTACAACCTGCTGATTGCAGAGAGCTATGAGGCCCACGGGCTTACGCGTCAGGCGGGCGCACGTGAGAAATTCGCTGCACGTCTGAGCGACTGGGCAGAGCAGTACGAAAATGTGACACGCGAGCAGCCCTGGAGCCTGAACAGTTTCTTCACCCTCATCACCCGCACGCGAGGTAGGTCACCGGTGGGAACGTCCACCGAACGGTTTGTGCGCGAATGGGTGCAGACCCTCGCAACTGCTAACGCGCACGAAATTGCGTCTCATGCCGCGGCGCGCGAGTTAGTGCGCACGCGCGAACGCCGCAACAAAGGCCCCATGGCACGCATCGACAATAGGCCGCGACTCGAAACGTGGGGTGGCAGCTCAGGCGCGGGCCGCTACGTATACCGCTGGTCGTATGTGCGCACGATCCTCACCGACATCGCAGACGGGCTGGCGCATGTTTGAACCACAAAACAGGTCGCTTCTCACCGATAGCCTGCAGCCTCCGCGCGGCTATGAGCTTGTCCAAGCGGTCGGCACAACGTTTACGCTCGACCTGGCCACGGCGCTGGCGGTGCCGCTCGCGTTCGCGTCGAAGAACCTCGCTGGCCATGACGACCTCGGCATCATCGCCGCGCTCACCCGCTTCACCGACCGCATCACGATCTTCACGCAGGCCGGCGAGATTCGCCCAGGAGTACGCACCGACCTCGTCACGCTGCTCGAACCGATGCTGCACACTGTGCACCCGGGCGGCGGCATCTTCCACCCCAAAGTCTGGCTGCTCGAGTACGCCGCGGGCGACGACCGCCGGTATCGACTGCTGTGCTTGAGCCGTAATCTGACTGAAGACCGCAGCTGGGATCTTTCGATCCGGATCGATGGGGCAGCGGCCAGTGAGGCCGCGGCCGAGACGGCACGCGCACGCAATCTGCCACTGCGGCGGCTTCTTCACGGACTGTGTGCGTTGGGCGCAGACACGCTCGATGACGCCCGGGTCGCGAACCTTCGTGGGCTGGGAGAACGGCTCCTGCGTGTGGAATGGGAGCTGCCGCCTGGGGTGACGGACCTCACATTCCATGTGCTCTCGGGCGCCGCACACGAGCAGTTCGGGGCGGAGGATAGCGACAGCGATGTGGAAGCCGGCTTGGTCACCCCTGAAACACAGATCGCCGAAATGCTCTCATACGATGCAGCTGAGGCCCTCGTGATCTCACCTTTTTTGTCGGAGGAAGGGTTGAATCTCGTGCGCAGCCAGGTTTCGCGCAAGACGGCCGTGATCTCACGGGTCGAAGCGCTCGATCGCCTACCAGGCACGGTTACAGGGATCGACCTGCCGACCTACGTGCTCGATGCGCAATTGAGCGAAGTCGACGATGAATCACCCGAAACTCTGACGGGGCTACACGCCAAAGCGATCTTCTACAAGCACCGCCGATACAGCAGTCAGTCACGCGCACTTATTGGGTCAGCGAACGTCACGGGCGGCGGGCTGCGCAGAAACGTCGAAGTGATGCTTGAGCTCACAGGGCACTCCCGCGATTTCGCCCCCGAGAGTGTGCTGAAGGAACTCGAGCCCATGCTCGAACAACACACTTCGGTCGGCGGAGTGGAAGAAACGGTGGCAGACGCCGCCAGGCACCGGCTCGAAGCAAAGCTCAGGGGGCTCGCCGGGCAGCGGTTTCACGCGCGAGTGGTCGCTGGTGAAGCGTATGCGATGCGCGTGTGGTGTGATGCGCCCGCCGCTAGGCTCCTCTCGAAGCTCGAATCCGACGGGATTGACGTGTCATGGGGCCTGCACTCTGGCGCAGGGAGTGGATCGGGCACGCCTATCGGGGCGAGCGAACAAGCAGCAGCTACACTCGACCATCTCACGCTCACCCAGGTGTCTCCGTTCTTGAAAATCACCTTGAAGCAGCGTATCGACGGAGAAGAAGTTTCGGCAACGACCATCGTGCTGGCCACCCTGCACGATGACATCACAGCGCGCCGTGACACAATCTTGGCGCAGGGGATTCGTAGCGGCGATGAATTCTTACGGCTGCTTGCACTGCTGCTTGACCCCGACGGGCTCCGGTTTGACCTGCGGGCTGGAGTGGGTGGCGGAGGAAACGGGAGCTGGTCGCCCGCTGGGCTCAGCCGCGGCCTCTTCGAAGCGATGCTCACATCCCTTGCGAGGGGGGACGACGGGCTCGAGGTCGTACACCGCATTTATGCGGAGCTGGCTGCCAACAGTGACACAGAAATGGACCTGCCGCCGGGTTTTGCAGAGCTCTGGCAGAGTGTGTGGAACGCACGCAGTGGGCACGGGCAGAGAGGCCAGAAGCGATGAGCGCGGTAAACCGTGAAGACGTGTTGAACGGGCTGCGCAGCTTTCAACGCGATGCCGTGGCCCACGTTATTGACCAGTTCTACGGGCCTGCCTCGGCCCGCCATGCCGGCAGATTCTTGATTGCCGATGAGACGGGTCTCGGCAAGAGTGTCATCGCACGCGGCATCGTCGCAGAAGCCATCACCGCGCTCGAGCAGGACGACAGTGTGAGCCGCATTGACGTGGTCTACATCTGCAGCAACCGCGACCTCGCCGGTCAAAACCTCAAACGGCTCAACGTCACGGGTCAAGAAGAAGTCGCTATGGCGACCAGGCTGTCGCTGCTCGCGCTCGAATCGAGCCGACTGTCGAAGCCTTCGGCCTCACCCTCAGGCAAGCCCATCAACCTCGTGTCGTTTACGCCGGGCACATCATTCTCTGTCGCATCGTCGAATCAGGGCAGCGGTGATGAACGTGCACTGCTCGTACTGCTACTCGATGACCTACTACAGCATGATGAGGCGCAGCAGCACGCGATACGTGTGATGCTGCGCGGCCATGTCGAATCGGTGCAGCGATTTTCACGCCACTACGTTGACAACGTTGCCGCTCGCTTAGCGGGGCCGATCGACCCCGGCATACGAGACGGGTTTGCCGCCGAAGCGCGCTCGAGCGGCAGCCTCGCCGAGTGTGCACGGTTGCGTGACCGCGTCGCCGAATTCTTGACTCATAGCCAGGCCACACAGCCCGAAGCGAGAACTGAGCGCTTACCCGATGACCTCTACTGGCAGGTTGTCAGATTGATAGCCAAGCTGCGCGCGCACCTCGCTCTCGCAAGCGTCGTGTCTCTCGAAGCAGACCTCATAATCCTCGACGAGTTTCAGCGCTTTAAAGCGCTCCTTGACCCGCAACAGGGAGGCGATGCGGCCGAACTCGTAGAGGCTCTGTTTCGCTCGCGGGGTGTAAAAGTGCTGTTGCTCTCGGCGACACCCTACGAGCCCTTCACACAAGCAGACGATAGCGACGCAAACCATTATGAAGACTTTCTCGCAATCGTAAACTTTTTGTGCGACGGTGACGCTGCGCAGGTACAGGACGTGCAGCATGCGCTGCAGCGGTACCGCGACATCTTGGTAGCAGGTGGCGACGCGGAGGTGGCGGCCGATACGGTGCGCCGGTGCCTCAGCCCGATCATGTCGCGCTCTGAACGCCCGAATACCATGGACGGCGCCGACCTAGTGAAAGTGCAGCGACTCGAAGTGCCAGTGCCGACGGCGAAGGACCTGGAACGCTGGGTAGCGCTGAGCGATCTCGGCCATGAAGTGGGCAGCCCCGTGAATCTGGAGTACTGGAAATCGGTACCGCACTTCGCCAACTTCATGGAGCACTACAAGATCGCGCGCATGGTCGACCAGGCAGCAACCGGAGCCCAAGCCAAACGTGTTGCTCGAGCGATCGAGCGCACCGGAGCCATCACCCGCGATACCGTCGAACGGCGGGCCCAGATCGACGTGGGCGGAGGGCCGTTACGTGCACTGATGGATCACACCGTTGACGCAGGGTGGTGGCGACTCTTATGGCTTCCCCCGTCGATGCCGTACCTGAAGCCGGGGTACGTGTATGCGCCGTTTGCTGACGCCGGGGTCACCAAGCAGGTGCTGTTCTCAGCCTGGTCGGCCGCCCCTACCGCAATCGCGGCAATCATGAGCCACGAAGCCGAGCGACGCATGCGCGATATTGGAGAGCAGGGCGTAGGAGCTGCTGACCGGGAGTCTCGCGCCCAGCTGCTGACCTATCGACAGGCTGAAAACCAGGCCGCTAGTTTGTCGACTCTTGCGCTTTTTTGGCCACACCCCCGGCTGCTCGCCGCGGCCGATCAACTCGCCGACGTGCGCGCTGCCAGTGGACTCCTTGAAAGCACAGCGCTCGCCGAAGAAGTTGCTAAGCGGCTGCCGCAGGGGGCCGCCACGCAGCACGCTTGGGAAGCGTTTTTCGGTAACGCCGGGGCGTTTGACCCCGACGGCACCGACGCCGCGTTCGCTGTCGACCGTGAAGAAGCGACGCAGCGCGCCACCAAAGTCGACGATCGTGAGGCTTCTGACCTGGCTGCGCAACCCCGCGGCACAGTGGGGCTGCGGGCCAACATCGCCGCAGCCGAGCAGCACGCGCAGACGATGGGGGCAGAGGGATCCGGCGCGCGCGGCCTGACACACCCAGACCTTGCGCGCATCGTCGCGTTCTCGCCGGGCAGCGTCGCCTACCGCTCGCTGGCCGCGCTAGCGAGCGAGGCGTGCACGCCGCAGGGAATCTGGCGGGCCGCGTTCACGATCGCTGAGGGCGTGCGAGCCCTGTTTAACAGGCCCGAGAGCAGAGAGCTGCTCGACCTGCTTGCTCGTGAGCAGGGCAACAACGCGCCCTATTGGAGCCGCGTGCTCGACTATTGCGCCGACGGTAACCTGCGCGCGGTGCTTGATGAGTATGTGTTCCAGCTGTGGTGCGAGACCGGGCAGCAGCCGTTGACCGACAAGATGCTGGGCGATATTGCGGCGCAGGTGGCGGCGGCGCTCGGTATGCGCCCGGCGACATATCACGCGCACGAGGCCACGATTGGACGCGAACGGATCTCGATGAATGCGCGGTTTGCGGTGCGCTATGGCGGCGGAGACCAGTCGCGCAGCGAGGGCGATGCTGACGTGGCGAGGCAGTCAGCGGTACGCGCCGCCTTCAACAGCCCCTTTGCGCCGTTTGTGCTGGCATCGACGAGCGTGGGGCAAGAAGGCATCGATTTTCACTGGTGGAGCCACTCGGTAGTGCACTGGAACTTGCCGAGTAACCCCGTGGATTTTGAGCAGAGGGAGGGGCGAGTGAATCGATACGGCGGTCACGCCGTGCGCAAGAACGTCGCTGAAGCTCACTGGGCTGAGGTGCTTTCCTCCGAGGATCCTTGTGCGTGGCGGGCAGCGTTTGAAGCGGCCGCGCGTGAGGTGACCGAGGCAGGGGAGTTTTCGCCCTGGTGGGTATACCCGGGCCGCGCGCAGATTCAACGGACCCTGGTGCAGTATCCGTTGAGCCGCGACATCGAACGCTACGACAGACTGCGGTCTGCCCTCACCCTGTACCGACTCACACTTGGCCAGCCCCGGCAAGAGGACATGGTCGAGATGCTGGAACGACGCGGCGTCGACGGCGCCGCTGCAGCGATGATTGATCTGAGGCCGCCGGTGCGCAGCGGTGAGGGCACGGCTTAAGAAATATTTAGTTGTGCACAACTCAATAGTGTTTCAGGTCATGTCGGCGCTGGCATCTTCTCGTTCGACGAGATCGGCGAGGCTGCCACGGTCGTCAGTAGTAGCTCACATATCGCGCCCAGAGCGCACAGGGTTGAGTCGAGCCACGGCGCACCCCTGCGCACGGCAGCTTCGAAGCGAAGTCGTCGCAGTAGTAGGTATGGACGAGTCCGTACACTTTTGTGAAGATTTCACAGTCGCAGTGGCAGGCGCCCATGCGGGCGAGACGCTCACCGAGAGCGGTCGCACGAGGCGCGGTGAGGTCACGAAACGTTCGTGCGAACCGATGGGTGTGGTTGCACCCAAACGAGTTGGCCTGACGTAGGACATAGCAGGCAAGGCATTCGCCCGCCTGGGGCAGGAGTAGCGCCAACGCAGTATCTTGAACGATCTGCTCGGCGACATCGGCGATAGATTTGGTGTTCATGCCAGCATGGTTGCACGAGCCTCCGACATCGCAACTGAAGATTTATTACGGAGCGACGAGATCGAGAGTCGTTCGGGAGCTTCTACGAACTTTCTGAAGAGGGTGGCAGGGGTCGGGTGACAGCCGAAAATCATGCAGCGTTTCGGCAGCCCGGTGGACTGCGATTTTTCGTCAGTCTCAGATAGATAGGTCTGATGCTCAGTGGGCTGAACCAAAATTGCCCCGGCGCGGCGACCATATAACTGGCCTCGTCCGGGGCTTACGAAGTAGAGCCTACCGTGTCGATGAAGGGACTACGTCAGACGTAGTCGCATGGTAGCGAAGAATCAAATCCCTAAAAGGATCGATCGCGAATCCCAAACAGGTAAAGGCGCGTCAAGGTCAATGGATGTGTTTACCTGGAGTTTTCGAGAAGGCCGTATTTGGAACTGGTAAGCAGGGATTCCAAATGGTCCCTAATCATCTCTAAATTGAGCATGTCGGTGACCGGGAGCGCGTAGCAAACAACGCAGTTGGAGGCTCCGCCGCCGGTGGAGCGATCGAACAATCAAGAGCAACGATTTCAACATTTGTCGGCGACAACTGACTTTCGGCGTGCTTTGATGGGCGCATGGCCCCCAATGATGCGGCGCCCCGCGGTCCGGAGCACAGCGCGCGCAAACCGCGCAAGCCGCGCACCCCAGTTGCGCCGACGCCCCAAGCCCAGAGCGCAACACGCGACCAAGCCGATCAGCTGCGCGAGCAGACCCGGCTCTTGTGGGCGACCGTCGCGGGTTTCGTGCTGGGCGCGATCGGCGGGGCGGCCGTGCTGCACGGTGGCCCGCGGCCGTTTGCGGGCGCGGGAGGCGCGACCGTACCCATCGCACTCATCGCCGCAGCGCTCGCCGCCGCCGCGTTCATCGCAAGCACGCGGCTGCACCGCGCCCACGAAACGACCCCCATGCCGCCGTGGCAGACCGCCGTCTCGCACCTGTCGGCGGCCGCGGTGACCATCGCGCTCGCCGCTGTCACCGGCCTCGGCGTGCTGCTCACCGGGCAGGTGCTCGAAACGAGCCTCCAGGGGCTCGCCCTGCAGACCTCAGGCGGCGCAGTGCTCGCGGGCGTCGCCGCCGCCCTCGGCGCACGGTTCGCGTTTCGCGCAGGAGCCGCGCTCACCGCGACCGACCTCGTGGGGCTGCTCGCCGCGTTCCTCGTGATCGGCACGTTTCTCGCGATGGTGACCGCGACCGAACCAGACTGGTGGCGGCGCAACTTCTCGCAGCTCGGCATGGGCCCCGGCGGCTGGGCGTTCAACGGCACGCTCATCGTCGCGGGCCTGCTGATCGCCACCGTCGGCTCGTACATCGGCCGAGACCTGCACCGGCTGCTCGGCGACCGCGCCCTCGCGCGCATCGCCCCCGCGGTGCTCGCATGGGCGCTCGCGGGCACCGCGCTCGCCGCGGTCGGGCTGCTGCCGCTCAACCGCGCCCCGGTGCCGCACCTGATCGCGGCGTTCGCGGCCGCCGCTCTGGTCGCGATCGCGGCTGGCTTCTCGCTGCGTGCAGTGCCGGATCCGCCGCGCGTGCTCCTCGCTGCCACAGGCGGCTTCATTGTCTTGGTCGTCGCGGTCGTCGGCGCAGCTTTACTCTTCCATTTGCCGATGGCGGCCGTGGAGGGAGTGGTTGTCGGGCTCGCGATCTTGTGGCTCACGACCTTCGTGCGGGTGCTGGGCATCTTGAGCCCGAGCGTCTCTATGCCGTCGGCGGTGCGGCACTTGATTCGGTAGGCAGCGGTGCCGCCGCGCATGCCAGACTGTACCTATGAAGCCAGTCACAGAAGACCAGTTCATTGACCTCGTCGCATCTCTCATGGACGAACTACCTGACGACCTCGCGCAGGTGCTAAACAACGTCGCGATCACAGTGCAGGACGCGCCCGACGATGGCAACCTCAACGTGCTCGCGGTCTACCGGGGTACGCCGCTTACCGTGCGCGGCAACTTTGGTGCAGAGGCGATTCCCGACAATGTCGTTCTCTATCGTGAATCGATGCTGGCGCATGCGCACGACGAAGAACAGTTGAAGCGAGAAGTTTGGAACACGCTCATTCGTGAAATCGGCGCACACTTGGGAATGACCGAGGCGCAACTGCACGAGCTGCATGAGACACACAAGCGCTAATGAGCACACTTTAGTGGTCTAAAGTTTCTTCAGTTGGTGTTCGAGCGTAGGTTAATGCGTTAGCGTGTGCTCACTGGCATATTGAGCAAAGGTTAGACGATGGGTGAATGGGTCACGCGGGCTTGGGCTCCTTCTAATACCTTCGGGCTGTCGCGTCGGCAGCAGGGGGGAGGCAGCTATCGCGCATATATTCCAGATTTGCTGGGAAGCGAAGGCCCCCAAGTCAGCGTTCATGCGATGTCGCGCATTGCTGATGCCCAGAGCGCGGTCACCCGTGCCGACGGAATGGTGGGGGAGTCAGGGCTTTACCTAAATCACTTGCTGCTGCGATCCGAGAGCATATCTTCTTCGTATATCGAGGGGCATGTTATCTCCGCGAGACGGCTCGCTCTCGCGGATGCGTTAGGCCGAGGCAAGCCCAACGCCCTGGCTGTGATACATAATCTCCGAGCAACCGAGTACGCCATTGATGTGATGTCGCAGAAGTGGGATTTTGATGCGAGTGATCTCGTGCTCTTGCAGCAGACGATCGCCCCGCAACTGACGGCAGGGTTTCGAGCAGAGCAGAACTGGATCGGAGGAACGGGGCACAGCCCACTGACTGCGACCTTTGTGCCGCCGCCAGAAGAGCACGTGGCTCGCCTGATTGACGATCTCTTGCTCTATATCAATCGGTCCGAGCATCCACCGCTGCTGAAAGCTGCTGTTGCGCACGCGCAATTTGAAACCATCCACCCGTTCGTTGATGGCAACGGGCGTACAGGTCGGGCACTTATTCACGCAATTCTCAAACGTGACGGTGTCACCGAAAATGCCCTGCTGCCCATCAGCACCGTGTTCTCCACTGACCAAGATGGGTACATTGCGGGGCTCACTTCGTTTCGATCTGAACCACAAAACCTAGGTGAATGGGTCGTAGGGTTTGCTGACGCGGCGACGCGAGCAGCTCAAAATGTGGTGCAGCTCAAAGAGCGAGCCACAGCGCTTGATGATCTGCTGGCGGCACGGTTTCGGCGATGGAGAGAACAACAGGGCCTACCAGGTGAGCCGCGCCAGGGATCGACCGCGTCGCGACTGCTCAAATCGTTGATGTCTGCTCCCGTGCTGACGGTGGGCGCGGTGCAAGAGAAGTTCTCGGTCTCGCAGACCGCTGCAGAACGTGCGCTCGGCGAACTCGCGGACGCCGGGGTGCTGTCACGCCATAAGGATCATCGGGGAGCGCTGGCTGCATATGTGTCAGACGAGCACCTGGGGCTTGTGACGCTAGCCGAGCGCAGTAATCAGGCCGGCGGGTGGGACACCGCAGACAGGGTTTCACAGTCGGGGCTCCAACTGCCACAAACCACCCTCCGATGGGACCAATCTTTGAATGAATCGGATGAACAAGCATAGAGGCCGCGGCGCGAACGTCGACCACATTAGCCACGCAGACACCGATTCGGGAGCCGCGAAGATGAGCTGCGAGGTCGTGATTCTTGCTTTACCTCACTCGGCTCCCGCGTGCTGAAAGCCACGCTTATTGAGGCTGTCGCTGCGGGCGGGCTCGCTGCGGTCGATGCGGGGTCGCTGAAACGCGCACGCGAGCTCGAAGTGCTTGGCTTCTTGCATCTGACGCTCCCCGAAAGCGAGAAATTCGCGTGGACCAGCGGGTTCACGCTCAACCGGTAACGCTGCAGAGACGAACGAAGGCAAGCCCCCTGACCGCGCAAGATCCTCCGGTGCGCACCTTGACGAGCAGGTGGGTGCTTTTGCCGGTCGGCGATGTTGCTACGGCGCGCGGATTCTACGTCGACGCGCGTGACGCTCTCGCTCCTCGACGCCCGATCCGACGACTTGTTGGTGGGCGAGTAACCGTGATGAGCGCTTGAACCGTGGTTGCGCTGTGTGCGGCGGCTTAAGCCGAATCGCGGGCGATGACGACTGATCCGGGGGTGATCGGAGCGAGGACGCCGAGCTCTTCGCCGACGGCACGTCTTGCTGCGCGGCGGCCGTAGTCTTTGGCGTTGATACGCAACGTCGTGAGGCTCGGAGTCCAGAGAGCGCCGTGGGGGCCAGCGTCGAAGCCCATCACTGCGAGGTTTTGGGGTACCGGTACGCCGGCGAGTGCGAGTGCGCTGAGAGCCAGAAGCGCCGTATCGTCATTGAACGCCGCAATAGCCGTCACGCCGGGGTGCTCACTGCGCAGGCGCGCGAGGTCTGCCGCGGCCGCTTTGCTCGTGGGTCCAATCTCGACGGGAACAGGCTCGGAAAGGCCGAGTGATTGCAGCGCCAGCTGGGCGTGCCTGAAGCGCATCGCGATGAAGCGCGAGTTTTCGGAGCCCTTGGGGGAGACGAACGCGATGTGTTCGTGGCCGCGCTCAGCGAGATAGGTGAGCTGGGTCAAACAGTGCGCGGCCATGCCGTCGACCCAACCTCCCTCCCAGCTGTCTGGTATCGCTACGCCGGAGGTAGCTCTCGATTCTGCGTCGTAGATCTCACCGAGGTCCAGGACAGCGCGGGGCGCAAAGGCTTCGATGATGTCGTTGGGCACTGAGCGATCGCTATGCCTGTGCGTAACGAGGAGCGTGAAGCCGAGGTTGCGCAGTTCGTCGTCGAGCCCGTCGATAAAGCTCGACAGGCTGTGGCCGGTGGGAGCGTCGGCGGTATGAAGTAGAACTGTGCGCGAAGAGCCTTCGCGCAGGGCGCGGGCGATCCGGTGCGGCACATAGCCGAGCCGAGCCGCGGCAGCGTGCACCCGGTCACGAGTCTCCGGCGGAATCACCTGGCCAGGGGTGTCGTTGAGTACGAAACTCACCGTGGTGGGTGAGACATGGCTTGCGCGGGCGACATCTTTGAGCGTGACCCGCGACCCAGCTGAAGTCGCTCGCATGCTCTCAGCGTAGTCGGTCACTTCGCGCGCGGTAAACACTGGTACTAATTCGATTTAGTAAATAAGATGATGGCGCGTCACTGTTGACGCACCGAGCGTGGCAATAAGGAGTCAGAGATGAAATCTGTGTACGTGACTGGAAACGGTGAAAATTCGTGGGTCGACATTGAGGCCCCAGTGGCGGGGCCAAATGACGTGCTGCTCAAAATTCGGGCGTGCGGCATCTGCGGTTCAGACGCGTTCTATTCGCACAGCGGAGGCATCCCGCCGCGTATCGGTGCGACTCCGCTCGGGCATGAGCCTGCGGCAGAGGTGGTCGAGGTGGGTGACAATGTGACCGGGGTCGAGCTGGGCGATCACGTGGTGATTGACACGATGGCCTTTAGCGACGGCCTGCTGGGGTCTGGTGGAGCGCAGGGTGCGTTGAGCGAGTTCGTCGTAGTGAAGGACTATCAACCTGGCAAACAACTCAAGGTGATTCCTAAAGAGGTGCCCTGGCACGTGGCTGCCCTCAACGAACCGATGGCAGTGGCGTACCACGCGGTCAACCGCACGAAACCTCAAGTGGGTGACAAAGTCGTGATCTTTGGAGCCGGGCCTATTGGGCTCGGTGCGCTGCTTGGGTACCGTCGCCGAGGAGCTAAACACATTGTTGTGATCGACATTATCGCGTCGCGGCTTGAAAAGGCGCTCCAGATTGGCGCAGACGCGGTCATCAATTCAGCCGAAGAAGACGTCGCCGCCCGCCTCGTCGAACTGCACGGTGACGGGCAAAGCGCCCTGGTACACGGCACACGTTCAGGCACCGACATCTTTTTGGATGCGGCTGGCGTGGCGAGTGTGATTCAAACGGCGACGTCGGTCGCCAAACACGGCGCCACTTTGGGCATTGTGGCGGTGCACAAGAAGCCCGTCGAGCTCGACTTTCCGAGCCTGTTGGTAACTGAGCTCACCATCGTGTGGTCCGTGGGATACCCGACCGAGATTTTCGAAGTGACCGATGACATCGTGAAGAACTGGCAGAAGTACGCACTGATTGTGAGCGACACGCTGCCGTTCGACAAAGCACTTGAAGCGCTGGAACTAGCGCAGACTCCGGGCGCCGCAGATAAGGTCGTCGTCACGTTTGATTAGGCGCACGGTACGGGGGCTAGCTGAAGCTAGCCTCGGTGTCTTTTGAGTGTTTTACATTGAGGTCGAGCCGCATGCCGTAGGTGGTGTCGGCGCCGTCGGTCGCGAGAAACCTGAAACCGAGCCGCTCGTAGAACGCGCCCGCCGGGGTGTTCTTGGCATTCATCGTGAGGTGTAAGCCAGGCACGCCCCGGCGCACGAGCTCGTCGCACAGCGTATCGATCAGCCGGCGGCCGAGGCCTGATCCCTGAGCCTCGGGCAGAAGATTAATGTGCAGATGTGCGGGGTAGTCACGCGTCAGCGCGCTCGCCGCCGCCGACTGGGCCTCGGGCGAAATACCGTCGCCGTACGTCAAGAACTCGTCTTGAAGCGCCCCGCCCGGCGCCCCACGCAGGTACCGGCTGGCCCGCGACGCCCACCACTCGGCACGAAACCAGCGGGCAAACGCGCGGGTGTCTGCGGTGCCGACGACGTAACCGACGACCCGCCCGGCAGCAGGCCACGCAGCCGGCCCGCCTACAGCCTCGACCACCCAGCACAGGCTCGGGTCGTGCACCCCGTACGGCACCGCAAACAGGTCGCCCCACAGCGCGTCATCGCAGAGCATGCCGGTGGCGTCGGCGCCCACGTTCGCGGTGCGGGTGCAGACATCGGCAAGACCCGCGCTGTCTACCGAGACAAACGGTCGCACTCGATACGCTGGGGGCTGCGGTGTTTCGTCGTCACACATGCACTCATAACACCACACACAGGACGCGATGCCCCACTCAGCTTCTTCACCGTGGCTGCACCGCTTTGACCTTCAGCTAGTAATCGACCTTTGCACACATGAATTACCGCGGATTTCTGTGTGTAAAGGTCGATCGATGTAATTAGGTCAATGCACGAGACCCTCACGGTACTTGCGCACCGCGGCCAGCGCCTTCTGCAGCGCCGACATGACGGGCGGGCCGAGCACCATGCCCAGGATCCCCGCGACCACGCCGCCGATGATCGTCGACAGCAGCACCATCACGGGGTGAATGTTGAGCGACGAGCCGAGCGCCCACGACAGTACTGCGTTTTGCACGGGCCCGTTTGAGACGAGCAGCGCGAGACCCACGATCAGGGCGGCGGGCGCCCCACCAAACCCAAACGCGATGAGCACGGCGAACGCGCCCGTCACCCAGGCGCCAATGTAGGGCACAAATGACAAGAAGAAGTAGAGCACGATCATGGGAATGACGAGCGGAATGCCCAGCAAGATGAGTGGCAGCACGAAGATGGGGCCCGTGATCACGGCGGTGAGCGCGGTGCCCTTAAAGTAGCCGCGCACCGAGAACCGCACCTGCTCGTCGATTTCGGTGATGAGCGCGTCGTCTTGCGAGATGACCCGTGCGAGCCAGTGTGGAAACAGCTGACCGTCACGCAACACGAAGAACAAAAAGTAGAGCGCGAAGAAGATACCCACGCTCAGCATCACCGTGCTGTAGACAGCGCCCGCCGCCATGCCAAAGGCGCCGTGGCCGAGCTTGTTCAGCAGGTCGTCGCCGGCGGCACGCAACTGCTCGAGCCATGACGGGTCGATGTCGAGTGAGTGCAACCAGTTTAGGGCGATCGTCCAGCCGTGAATCAGCTGTTTCGAGATGTCGGGAATCTGCTGCACGAACCCAACCACGGCGACCACGATCACGCCCGTCGCCACGGCGATCGCCACGAGCAGCACCAGTGTCGCCGCGAGCGCGCGCGGCATGCGATGGCCCACGAGCCAGGTGACGATCGGCTCGAGCACCGTGCCCAAGATCACGGCAATCACGAGCGGTACGAGGATTCCGCTGAGCGCGCTCACCCCGCCCGCGATGAGCACCGCGAGCACGATCACGCCTATCGCCGACCAGCTGGCAAGCCCCACTCGGCGCAACCGCGCATAACCCATCTGGTTCTGGCCCGGTGCGCCGTCGTTCGTCATTGACATGCCGCTCCTGTGTACTCTGCACGCCGCGCCGCCGCGGCTCTTACTTAAGTAACCTAGCGGTTTTCGTGGTAGCTCGGGCTCAAGCCCGGCAGAGATGTAGCACAAAGCAATTGAATAGCAGAGTATGTACTACAGCAGGTGTGAGTGACAGGCGAAGGAGCAGCAGTGTACGAACAGCCATCGGGCCAGGGCCCAGCCCACTACACGCCTCGAAACGATAATCAGTTCAAGCAGCGACCTCCGCGTCGCGGTCTAGCCGTGGCCATCATCGCGGTCGCGGCATTCATCGCGCTCGGGGGAGCCTCGGCGGTGCTGGCCGCGACGGGTGTGCTCGGCACCTGGTTTGGTGGCGCAGATACGCAGGCCACAGTCAAGAACTCCCAGAGCGCGACCGGCGGCAACGCGGGCGCGGCAGAACCCGAGCCCTACGAGTTTGGCATCGCCCAGAAGTGGTCGACCGATCTGAAGCCCGGCATGAGGCTGAGCAAGGTGCCAGTGCAGTTTGCGGGCGGCGTGGTGGTCGAGCGGCAGGCTGTAGCGGGCGATGGCGCGCGCGCCACGCTTTACCGTACGAGCGACGGCGAGCAGTTGTGGGATGAGGCCACAACGATCACCACCTGCGAGCTCGACCCGCTCACCTCGGGTGCCGCATGCTCCCTGCAGCATATGCTCGGCGCGGGTCCCACCGAGGTCGTATTTCTTGATGCACAGGGCGAAACTTCGCGTTTCGAGGTGCCCGGCTTTCGTGCGCTCAAATTCGCTGACGACGGTGAGAGCCTCTGGCTCTCCAATCACGACGGTGCCATTCATGTCGACCGCGAGGGCAACGAGCTGCCCAGCAATGATCCGGATCAAAAACCAGCCGCGCCCGTAACGTCGCTCGCCGCGCCTGAATCGAACCTCACCGTGCCGCTGGGCGTAGACACCGCGCAGTTTGATGAGTCGTTTCGCACGATTGAGGTGCGCCAGACTAACTCTGAGAAGGTGCTGCTGAGCCAAGCGATCGACCCGATCGCGGGTGCGACGGCAGCCTGGGGCGGGCCCGACGGGGTGCTTATTACCTCTACCTGCGTCGACTGCGTTGACTCCACAACGGGCAGCCTGTCGCGGCTCACGTTTCTCGCGGAGGGAGACGAAGTGAGCAGTGCCGTGAGAAAAGTCGCGACCGAGGTGCCGGCCGAGATTCCAGACTGCCCCGAACCGACGGTGCTGCTCGCGTGGGCCCAGTTTACGAAGGGATGGGTGCTGATTTGTGGGTACGACGGGCAGCCGAGCTACCTGGCCGTGCAACTGCCGGGCGAAACCTCACCGCGGTACTCAGCCGGGCAAAGCGACCCGACGTCGCAGGGCGCGCGCGACGCGGTGAAGTGGGATGAGCACCTCGAGCGGTACACCGCGGTGATGGAGAGCGGCGACTTCTTTGTGCTCGAAAACGACACGGGCACGACCACTCTCTGGCCGTCAGAGACGATGTCGGGGGAGCCGAGCTGGACCGAATGGGTGGTGCGTATCTTCGTGCCGCTTCACGACCGCGCGCCGCGCACTCTGCGCGTGGACGCCCGCGGCACCGATCCGGGGCAGAGCTCAGGCCCGCAAGTCCCGGCTGAAGAGTTCGCGATTCCCGCCTGCGACGTGCTGAACCCGGCTGCGACTCGGGCAACGGGGGTCGCGCCACACACTGTGCCGCGCGACGCCGCGAAGATGTATGGTCCGGTCGTGCGCGGTGCACTGCAGCAGGCGTCGCGGGTGGCCGGCTGCGCCTGGGAAGGCAAAGGCACCGTGATGCAGTGGGTGGCTGAGGTGACGCCAGAGCAGAAGAACGCGCTCATCGACGGCATGCTCGACTTTGGTTATCGCGCCGAGGCCGACGGGCCGCTGCTGCGGGTATCGTTCAGCGAACCGACGAGCGAGGGGCTCGAAACACACACGCACGTGTTCGACGGCGATGCGTGGTTGTTCATCTATCAGCTGGGCAGTGAAGGCGACTTCGAAGAAGCGGCCAAGCTGACGCTGGCCGCCGCAAACCCCGGCCGGTTTGAGTGACGCTCTACGGGTGGCCGCTGAGCCCCGCAAGCTCGGCGGTCACGTTGCTGCGTGCGCGAGCCTCCCAGCGTGCGCGCGCGAAGTCTGTTTCGTACAGCGCCGGACGCTCGAGGTAGGCGGTGAGAATCTGTGCGCGGCCGGAGCGAAACCGCGGCTCGGCCACGCTCGCGTACTCCGCACGCACGTCGAGTGTGTAGCGCTCGTAGCGGCTGGGTGGCGCCGCAAAGATCCACAGGTCTGAGTCGAGCAGCTGCGCGAGCGAGGCGCGGTCGGGGCGCATGCGCGAGTTCACGGCGTACGTGCCGTTCGTGCTGCTTGCGCCGCCCGTGCTGCTTGCGGCGGCAGTGTCGCTTGCGCCGGGCGGGATCGTGGCGACGATGAGGTCGTGCACGCCCGCTATCGTCTCTGAGTGCACCCCCGCGCTGCTGAGCTCGCGCACCGCGAGTTCGGCGCAGGCGCGCTCGTCGGCGCCCGCCCTGCCCGTATAGATAGCGTCGTGAAACCACGCCGCCAAAAGCACCGCTGGCGTAACGGCTTCGCCCCCGACGGTGAGCTGGTCGAGTGCCAGCAGCACGTCTTCGAGGTGGCGCTCGTCGTGGTAGCGACGGTGTGGCTCTCGCCAGCGGGTGAGTAACTGTGCCGCTAACCGTGCGCCCGCGGCAGGTGCAATGCCTGTCGCTTCGGCCAGGAGTTGCCACTCCTCGCGCAGATAGGCGTTTCGGCGCGTGCGCCGCAGCGCTTCTTTCTCGCTCTGGCGCACGCGCAGCCCCGATCGTTGCAGCGCAAACAACAGTTCGCGGCCGCTCACGGGGGTGGCGCCGAGCGCAACCGCATCACGGTAGAGCCGTTCGGGCAGGTCGTAGTGGTCGAGGTCGAAGCCGCGGCGGGGCACCCCGAGTGCCCGCGCAAACTCGTGCAGCTCGGCGTAGCTTGAGTCAGACACGAGGTGGCTCCACACCTGCCCGTGTGCGGGCCACACCGGGGGATCGATGAGAACGGCCATGCCTCCATCGTACGGCTGCCCGGTGTGTGACGCGGCGCAGGAAAGCGCCCGCGATTACGATTTCAACATCGCGAAGCTCTGACTACGGTTTCGTAGTCTGAGAGACATGATTACGCAGCGCTGGTTGTCAGAACTCGAGCAGGGTCGAGGTAAGCAGCTCAATGCGCGCTACTTCGAAGTCCTCTCGATGATGGGCATTCAACTCATGGGCGAAATTGAAGATGTCTGAGCATGCCTTCGAAGTGCGTCTGTCGGGAGTTCCCGTTAGGGATTCAAAGGCTCGACGCTGGGCCCTTCTTCGGTGGGCTGCTTCCAGAATTTGATGCGGTGCTGGCGCGTGTTCGACCGCACTAAAACGAGGGGCTTGATCACGCACTGACTCGCGATGTGAGGCTCCGAGCAGCAACTAGGAAGACCATTTCTGACCGGTGCCCGTTACTAGAGGAGCTGCCTGTGGGCATTCACGCGGCACGAACCCGGTCGCACACGGGCGCCAAGACATCGTGCGGCCAAAAGTGGGTGTTATTGGTCCTGATAACACCCACTTTTGGCCGCACGGCATCGGCGGCTTCAGGAGGCCAGCGCATCACCATGCACTTTGGAAGACGCATGGGAAAGCATCACACCCGCGCTGTCGCCCCATAAGTAGGCGGCAGGCCGCCCCGCTACAGCGCGTACGCGTGGATCGGAAGCGCGTAGGGCACGCCCGCCGCCTCGCCGCCGCCCGTGAGGATCCCGGTAATGAGGTCGCGCGGAGCGGCATGATCCGGCAGTGCAGCCAGGTACTCGCGGTGCGCCTCGAGCGAGGCGACCCCATGCTCGAGCGCCTCAGCCGAAACCTCGATCGCGTGCTCGGGCCGGTGCATCGTGACGCACAGCCAGTCGGCCTTCCACGCCGCAAGCTCCCCGCTCGCGAGCTGCTCAGGGAACAACCACGGGTTATCGGCGTCGCGTGCCGCATCAACGACGCTCAGGCCGGTTGCCCTGTGGTCCGCGTGATTGAGGCCCCAACCCGCCTCGAGCTCCCACGACATCGTGACGAGCACCTGCGGGCGCACCGCGCGAATCTCGCGGCAAATGGCCTCTCGCAATGCGAGCCCGGGTTCAAGCAGCCCGTCTGGGAAGTTCAGGATCGTGAGCCGCGCGACCCCCACGATGTCGCAGGCTGCGCGCTGTTCGGCCGCTCGCAGTGGCCGCACCCGGCCGGGCGTCATGCCGCGAATACCGGCCTCGCCGGCGGTGAGCAGCAGGTAGGAGACCTCGATACCGCGCGCAGTCCACTCGGCCATTGCGGCCGAGCCGCCGTACTCCATGTCGTCGGGGTGCGCGACAATGCACAGCACCCGCTCGATATCGGTCGGGTCAAACAACTCGAGAGCAGCCATGCCAGCAGCCTACGCCCTCGCGAGGTCGCGCGGATAGACCCGGGCGCAGCTTGGAATGATCCGGAGCCGGCGGTAGATGCCCTGAACAGTTGGGAGCTGCAGGCAGCGCGAAAGCGGGTGACTCATCCCCCCGGTGAGCCACCCGCCTTCGCGGGTCTGGTGCGCGCTAGCCGAGGTCCTTGGACTCTGCGACGGTGACCTTGCGCGTGTGAATATCGAGGTTCTTGCCCTCGGGGGCGATCAGTACTGCTGTGAGGCTTGCGAGCAGCACGATGATCCAGATCGCGGCCACGGGCCAGGTCGCCGCAAAGCCGAGCACGAGGCCCGTCGCGATGAGCGGCGAGAAACCAGCGCCGATGGTCGACGCGGTCTGGTAGGCGGCCGATGCGCCCGAGAAGCGCAGCGCGGTGGGAAACTGTTCGGCCACAAACGCGGCCATGGGGCCGTAGACGAGGCCCTGTACGAGGCCGTTGCCCAGCACGATCGCGACGGCGAAGCCCCATACGGTGCCCGTGCCGAGCAGCGAAATGATGGGAAACGCGAGTACGACCCCCGTCACGCAGCCGATCGCGATCATGCGGCGGCGGCCGACCTTGTCGCACAGCCGGGCCGAGATCAGTGACACGATTACGGTGGCGATTGCGGCCGCAGCCTTCCAAGCGAGCACGCCGGTGGCGTCGGCACCGTTGCTCACCGCCTGGGCGACACCCCACACGGTCATGAGCCCCTGCGTGAACGTGAACGCGAGCACCGCGACGAGCGAGATCAGCACAGCACGCCAGTGGTTACGCAGCACCTGCACGATGGGCGTCTTCTTCTTCTCGCTCGCGGCGCGAATCTGCTGAAAGCCGGGCGTCTCAGACACCTTCAGGCGAATGATGAGGCCGATGCCCACCATCACAACGCTGAAGAGAAACGGAATGCGCCAGCCCCACGACATGAACTGCTCCTGGGGCAGCATCGAGAACAGACCCAGCATGACGGTCGCGAGCACCGCGCCGACGGGGCCGCCAGCGTTGGCAAAGCCAGCCGCAAAGCCGCGGTGCTCCTTGGGAGCGTGTTCGAGGGCCATGAGCACCGCGCCGCCCCACTCGCCACCAACTGAGAGGCCCTGAATCACACGTAGCATCACGAGTGCGATGGGGGCGATGATGCCCACCTGGGCGGTCGTGGGCAAGAGCCCAATAAGCGTAGAAGCGATGCCCATGAGCAGCAGCGACAGCACGAGCACGGTCTTGCGGCCGCGCGTGTCACCGAAGTGGCCAAAGAGCAACCCGCCTAGAGGCCGGGCAAGGTAGCCGACAGTGAAGGTTGCGATCGAGGCGAAAAGGGCGAACCCCTCGCCGAGATCGGTGAAGAACACCTGCGCGAACACGATGCTCGCGGCGGTCGCATAGAGGATGAAGTCGTAAAACTCGATCATGCTGCCCATGAAGCTCGACAGCAAAATGCGTTTCATGTCGGTGGTGGTGAGCGAGATTTGTGTGCCGTCGCTCGTGGCAGTGTTGTGCGTAGACATGGTCTCCTGCTTGGTCTCCTGCGTCGTTGGGGAGGTGAGGGCGGTCATCGTCGACCCTTCCTTACTATCTGAGTTGTCACGTGAAGCGCTAGTGCCAGCTAACGCGCGAAAGAGATGACGTCGAGGTCGTCTGGAATGAGCACGTCGCGGCCGTGCGCCTCGCTGCGCCACGCATCGAGCCCGAGGTTGCCCGGCACCAGGTGGTGAATCGCGAGCTTCTTCACGCCCGCCTCCTCAGCAATGTCGGCGGCGTCTTCGACGCTCGAGTGTGAACGACGATGGTGGTCGCGTGATGCGCGCAGCGTCGGGTTGTCGCTCGAGCCATACATTTCTTCGACCCAGCTGAAGCTAATCGCCTCGTGCAGCATCAGCTCGACGCCCTCTGAGATGCGCGCCATGTTGGCCGTCTTCTTGGTGTCACCCGAGATGGACACAGACCCTTCGTCGGTCGTGAAGCGGTAGGCGAAGGCCGGGGCGATCGGCGGGTGCTCCACGAGAATCGCGTCGACGCGCACACGGTCGTCTTCGAACACGGTGAACGGGGCCATATCGGGGTTGGGGTTGTCGTTGGGGTGGTACCCAATGTCGGTGGGCACCGCGATGTCTTGCGCGTCGAACAGGTCGAAGGGCGACGGCCGCAGTGCGTCGAGCACACGGTCGTTGAGGTCGGTCGCGTACGCCTCCATCAACAGCCGAAACATGTCTTTGGTGCCCGGCGTGGGCAGGTGCGGGGCGACGGGCTGCGGGGCTACGAGAGCACGCTGCGACACTGGCGGGGTCATGCCGCGGTCGCCGGGGCCAATGATGGGAATCTTGGGCCCCTCGCCCGACAGTCCGAACAGGCCAAAGAGGGCAATGTTTGCGAGATCGGTGGTGTGATCCGAGTGCAGGTGGGTGAGAAAGACTCCGCCGAGGTTGGCCATTTCGAGGCCCGCCCGCGTGAACTGGCGGCCGGCGCCCATGCCGGTGTCGACCAGGTAGTTGCGGTCGCCCACGACGACGGCCGTCGAAATGCCAAAGCGCGAGCTGGCCATCATGGGGGTCCACCAGCGGGGGCCGCCCGCGGTGCCGAGGGTGATGACGTGGGGTTTGGTCACGGTCGTCTCCGTTCAAAGATGTTTCCTCAATGGTCGGTCACCCCATTTCATTTGTAAAACCAAAAGTATTGATGAACTCAATAGACTGAGCCTATGAATGGGGCTACGCTGCGTCAGATCGAGTACTTTGTGGCCGCCTGCGACACCGGGTCGGTGAGCGCGGCGGCCGACCACTGCCGCGTCACGCAAGCCACCGTGTCTGCCGCGCTCTCAGAGCTCGAGCGCGGCATCGGGGTGCCGCTGCTCGTGCGCACCCCCGCGAAGGGGGTCGAGCTCACCTCGGCGGGGGAGCGGGTGCTGCCGGTCGCCCGGCGCATGCTGCAAGACGCCGACACGCTCGCTCACCTCGCCTGGGAGGAACTCAACGAGGTCGCAGGCCCGCTGCGCATCGCCTGCACGGTCGCCCTGTCACCGCGGGCCCTGCCCGTCATCGCGCACGCCTTCAACGAGCGGTACCCGGGGGTCGACCTGCAGCTGTTCGACGGGCTGTCGAGCGAGGTGCAGCGCATGCTCGCAGACCGCACCGTCGACTGCGCGCTGCTCTATACGCGCCAGGTGACGGGCAGTTTCGAAACCCGGCCGGTGCGGCGGGTGCACCCGTATGCGGTGCTGCCCGCAGACCACCGGTTTGCCCAGGCGCCGCAGGTTGCGCTCGCTGACCTGAGCGCCGAGCGACTCATCGTGGTGCAACCAAGCGGTTCGGGTGACGTGATTCAACACTTGCTGCACGACGCAGGCATCACCCCCAACGTCGGTTGGTCGTTTGTGAACCCCGAGACGGTGCGTGCGATGGTCGCTCGCGGCCTCGGCTACTCGGTCTTCAGCGGCAAACCCAAGGGCACGGTGACTTTCGATGGCCGCGCGGTCACGTACGTGCCCATTTCCGATCTCGTCGCCCCCAACGAGGTCGTGCTCGCGTACCCCCAGGGGCACCACTCGAACGCCCGGCTGCGGGCGCTCGAACTGCTGCTCGCTGAGCCCGATGCGCAGCGCGCTTTTGGCTAACCAGCTCCGGATCGCCCGCCCGGGGGCGCTGCCCGCCCCGTAGGCTGGGCTCATGCGAATCAATGTGGCAGCGCTTTTGTTTGACATCGACGGCACCCTCGTCGGCTCCATCGACACGGTCGAACAGGTGTGGCGGGCGTGGGCGAAACGTCGTGGCATGAACGCAGACGAGATTCTCGCGGTTTGCCACGGCAGGCGCAGTGAGGACACGCTCGCCGAGTTTCTGCCCGCCCAAGAAGTGCCGGCAGCGCTCGCCGAGCTCGACGCCCTCGAGCACGCTTACGCTGGCAACGTCTCGGCACTGCCGGGAACTCACACGCTCCTCACGGGGCTTGCCGCTGAGACGCGGCAGCGCTGGGCCGCAGTCACGTCGGGCGGCCGCCAGGTGATGCTGCCGCGGCTCGTCGCGGCCGGGCTGCCCGTGCCCGACGTGTTCGTGGCGGCAGAAGACGTGTCGCGTGGCAAACCCGATCCCGAGGGGTACCGCATGGCCGCCGCGGCGCTCGGAGTTGCCCCGCAAGACTGCCTGGTGCTTGAAGACGCTCCCGCCGGCATTGGGGCGGGCCTCGCTGCAGGTGCGCACGTGCTGGCGGTCGCCACCTCGCACACTGAGCAAGAGCTGCGCGACGCTGCCGCGTTCTTTGGTGCGCTGCTCGGCGTGAGTTCCGACGGGCCTGCGGCACGGTTCGCAGTGGTGCGCGATCTCGAAGACTGTGAGTTCGCCCTCGATCCGGCGCAGATTCGTGTCGAGACCAAATAGCGCTTAGAGCTACAGCACCCGCAGGATCTTCTCGAGCGGCCGGCCTTTCGCCAGCTCATCGACGACCTTGTCGAGCAGCCGAATCTGTCGCATCAGCGGGTCCTCAACCTCTTGCACTTTCACGCCGCAGACCGACCCCGTGATGAGCGACGCCGCCTCATTGAGGCGAGCGGTGGCAAAGAACTCCCGAAACGTCGTCTCGGCGGTGATCTGCTGCGCAAGTTCTTGGTCAGAGTAGCCGGTCAGCCAGGTGATCACGGTGTCGAGCTCGTCTTTGGTGCGGCCCTTGCGCTCGACCTTGGTGAGGTACAGGGGATAGACCGAAGCGAAGCTCATCTCAAAGATCTTGTGCATGCCGCGAGTGTATCCCCGCAAGATGAACCCGCGGCGATACACTGCGAGCATGATTGATCTGAGTCATCCGATTCGAACGGGCATGACGGTGTACCCGGGCGACCCCGGTGTGCGGTGCGCGCAGACGCTCACCCTTGCGTCTGACGGGGCCGCGGTCACCGCGGTGAACCTCGGTTCGCACACGGGCACCCACGTCGATGCCCCCGCGCACTCCATCGAGGGCGGCCGCAGCATCAACGAGGTGACCCTCGGCGAGCTTGTGGGCGACGCGCTCGTGCTGCACCTGGCAGACCGGGTGGGCCCGGGCACGCGCATCGACGCCGAGATGCTCGAGGCTGAGCTCGAGCGGTTCGTCGCGGTGCCGCGCATCGTGCTCGTGCACACCGGCTGGGACAGGCACTTCACGACCGAGCTCGCTTACGACCATCCGTTCCTCTCGCGTGACGCGGCCGACGCGCTGTGGCAGCGCGGCATGCGGGTGCTGGGGGTCGATACGCTGAGTCCGGATCGCACCAAAGCCGACGTGGCCGGCGGGGGCGCGGGCCTGGGCCGCGGGCTTGAAGCAACCCCGGGGGTGTTTCCCGTGCACGACCTCGTGCTGGGCGGCGACGGCCTCATCGTTGAGAACCTGCGCGGGCTCGAACGGCTCGACACGCTTGCGCGGGTGGGCTTCTTTCCGCTGCCGCTCACCGGCGACGGTGCGCCGGTACGCGCGGTGGCCTGGGGGCCGGGCGAGGCGATGCCGAGGTAGCTTCACTCTGCGGTAGCTTCACTCTGCGGTAGATTCACTCTGCGGTAACTTCACTCTGCGGTGCTCACGAGACGGCATCGAAACGACGAGTCGGCCCGGTAAAAACGTATTTATCGGGCCGACTCGTCGTTTCGATGCATAGTCGTGCCTGTCGGTGCTTGTCGGTGCTTGCCGGTGCTTGCCGGTGCTTTCGACCGCGTGGTGGGGCGACTTGCCGGCCCACGCTCTTACCGGCTGCGCGGTATTGCGGCGGCGAGAGCCGTGCCCGCGAGCGCCGCCCCCACACCCACTGCGAGCGACACGAGAAACCCGCCGAGGGTGGGCACCAGCACGCCGCCCGCCTCGTGCATCATCGACGCGAGAATCACGCCGACGATGGCGGCGGCGCTCGTGGTGCCGAGCGAGCGCATGAGCGCATTAAAGCCGTTGGTCGCGGCCACCTGAGATGCGGGCACCGCCCCCATGACGAGCGCGGGCATCGCGCCAAACGCAAACCCAATTCCGCAGCCCGAGATAGTGCTGCCGATAGCGAGCAACACGAGGGTCGTGATGACCACCGCGGCTGACGCCTCCCCGGGGGTGCGGTTGCCAAGCGTCGCAAGCACCACCGCTATAAGGCCATAGCCCACCGCGATCACGACGCCTGCGAGCATGAGGGTGACGCGCGGGCCACGCGTGCGGCTGATCTCGGCCCCCAGCTTCGACACGGCCATCATGCCGATGCCCAGCGGCATCATCCACAACCCCATGATCACCATCGGCTGCCCGAGCCCATAGCCGAGCGCGACGGGCAGCTGCATCACCTGCGGCAGCACGAGGTTCATCGCGTACATCACAAACCCAAACATGATCGACGCGAGGTTCGTGTACAGCACCGTCGGAATCATCGCGGTGCGCAGGCTGATGAGCGGATGCCGCACACGCAGCTCGTACCAGCCCCAGAGCGGGAGCACCAGGGCGGCAACAGCGAAGGCGCTCAGCGTGAGCGGGCTCGACCAACCCCACTCGCTGCCCTTCGAAACACCGAGCAGCAGCGCAACGAGCCCCACCGCGAGCCCGATCGCCCCCGCGACATCGAAGCTCGCACCAGAGCGGCCCTGCGGCCTGGGTCGAATCACGACCGCGATCGCCGCCCCCACGAGCACCGCGGCGGCGCCGACGCCCCAGAACAAGATGCGCCAGTCGGCAAACTGTGCAACCCCCGCCGCGATCGGTAGACCGAGCGCGCCGCCGATGCCCATCGAAGAACTCATGAGCGCGATACCCGCCCCGGCTCGTTCTGGGGGCAGCAGTTCGTGCAGGATCGAAATCCCGAGCGGCACCATGCCGCTCGCCAAGCCCTGCAGGGTGCGTCCCAGCACCATCACTCCGAGACTGTGTGCGAGGGCGCAGGCGATCGACCCAGCGACGAACGCGCCGACCGCGCTGAGCATCATGAGCTTCTTGCCGTAGAGATCGGCGAGACTGCCAGCAATGGGCGTGGCGACGGCGCCCGCGAGCAGCGTCGACGTGATGATCCATGAGGCGTTGGCCGCTGACGTGTCAAACATGCTTGGCAACTCGCCGATCAGCGGCACGATGAGGGTTTGCGCGAGCGATACCAAGATGCCCGCAGAAGCAAGCACCGCGACGATGACGCCGGGGGTGGGGATGAACGCTGGGCGGGAGGCGCGCGGGGTATGAATCACTTGTGTAGTCTACACACGTTATGTAGTCTGCAATTTTTGGGGTCCGTTTGATAATCTTGTGCCATGACAACTGACCCGATTGCTGCGATTGAGTTTGAGACGCTCGCATTCGCCCGGCACGTCGATGCCGCGGTGGGGCGAACCCGCAGCGACGAACCCGTGCTCGAAGCGAGCGCGTACACGCTGCTCAGCCTGATCTCGGCGGGCGGGCCAGCGTCAATTGGCACGCTGTCGGCGATCACGGGGCTCGACGCTTCGACCCTCAACAGACAGACCGCAGCGCTCGTGCGCGACGGCCACGTCGAGCGCGTGTCGGACCCCGCAGGTGGCATCGCCCGTGTGTTCAAGCTCACGTTTGCGGGGCAGATGGCACTCGAGTTCGAGCAATCGCAGAGCCGATCGGCGCTCGCACGCACCCTGCGCGACTGGACGGGGGCCGAACGTGACGAGTTAGCGCGCGTGCTGCGCCACCTCAATGAGTCGATCGAGCGCGGCTACGACAAACCCTGGCCGCGCGCAAAGCCCTAACCGGCAAGTGCGACCCTCCCTAGAATGGGAGCGGGGTTCAACCAGAACCGACAGCGCAACACACGGAGGTGCCCGGTGCCGATCACAGGAACGATCCTTGCGACGGCTACACAGCACCCGGCACGCGTCGCGCTCGCAGGTTCGCACGCGGGCGAGCGGCTCACCTACGCGCAGCTCGTCGCTGACTCGGCCAAGCTGTTCGCTGCGGTCGACGCGTTACATCGCATACAGCAGCGCCCGCCCACTCCGGCCCCCGAGACCGTTGGTATTCCGATCACGGCGGTGAGCGTCGACAGTGCGTTTCTTGCGGCGCGCATCGTGGCGGGCCTCGCTGGATTTCGCGCGGTCTCGGCGGTCATCGACCCACGCTGGCCGCTCGCGCACCGCATCGGTGTGATCACGGGCACCGGCACGGGGCTCGTGATTTCGGCCGACACCGAGCTCGCCACGGCGCTTGCAGCGCGCGGCTGGGGCGGCACGGTGATCTCGCCCACGGCGTTTGAGCGGCACGTGGCTGCGGCGGATCCGCATCACGTTGCCGGGCCCGCCGTGCGCGACGCAGCCGAGGCGTTCTTGCTGCTGTTTTCGTCGGGCACCACAAGCAACCCGAAGGCGTTTGTGAAGACGCGTGGGCAGTACCGCGCGAACGTTGCGGTGTCTGCCGCGCACCTCGAGCCGCTACCGGGCGTTTCGACGCTCGCGCCGGGACCGGTGTCGTACAGCCTCACCCTCTACGCGGTGATCGAGTGCCTCGCTACCGCGGGCAGCGTACACCTCGCCGACGGGTTTGACCCGTTTGGTCTCGCCGCCCGCGTCGCGCGCGAGGGGATCACTCGCGTCGTCGCTGTGCCCGCGATCGTGCAGGGCATTGCGGCTGCGGCGCAGCGGGGTGCGGGCCCGCGGGGTGCGGGCCTCGAACGGTTGTCTCTCGTGGTGACGGGCGGGGCGAACCTGCCCGCCCACATTCGCGATGCTCTCGCACGCGCACTGCCTGGCACCCGGCTTATTAGCTACTACGGGGCGGCCGAGATCGGGTTTATTGGCGACAGTCGTGATGGTGACGGCACTCGCGTGCGACTGTACGACGGGATCGAAGCGAGCGTGCGAGACTCCCGAGGCCACGAGCTGCCAGCAGGAGACCCGGGCACCCTGTGGATACGCGCGGCTGCCTGCTCTGACGGGTATGTTGCTCGCACCTCGAACGAGCAACTGCGCGGCGGTGACGGTTGGGCGACCGTGCACGACCAGGCCCGCATGATCGACGGGCAACTCGAGCTATTGGGCCGCGCTGGCGATATCGCGATCACCGGCGGCCACAAGGTGTCGCTCATCGAAGTCGAGCGAGCGTTCGCAGGGCTGCCGCAGGGCGCCGTCGCGGTCGCGCTGCCGCACGCTACGCTCGGTAGCGTGATCGGGCTCGTGGTCGAGGGCGATGCCGGGCAGGTGCCGTCGCGTGCACGCCTGCGCGAGATCGCCACCGCGCAGCTTGCGCCACAGTACGTGCCCAGCAGGTGGTACAGGCTCGACGAACTGCCCCGCACGGTCGGGGGCAAAGTACGCCGTATTGAAGCGACCGAGCTTGCCGCTACGGGCCGAGCGGAGCGGCTGTGAACTCGCCAAACCGCGCTGCCGTCGTGCACGCCGCCGTCATCACCGGGCTCGGAGCCATCACGCCGAGCGGGCTGAACGTTGCCGACCTCTGGGACGCGGTGCGTGCCGGCCGCAGCGCGATCACCGAGCTCACGGGCCCCGAGTTCGGTCAGCTCGCCGTGCGCATCGGCGGGCAAGTGCGCGGCTTTGAAGCCGCGCTGGGCGACACGATCGGGTCGCAGCTGGCGCGCCGCATCAGCCCCGTCCAGCAGTGGGCTATTGCTGCCGCAGACCAGGCGCTCGCACAGGCGGGCGTAGCCCGCGATCCGGAACTTGGTGCGGAGAATGGTGCGGAGAATGGCGCAGAGCGTGGCGCGGAGCTTGACCGGCATCGCGTGGCCGTGATCGCAGCGACCGGATCGGGCCCGATCGACGCGATGCAACAGGCCACGCGGGTGCTCGACGCCCGTGGCCCGCGGGCCGTGCCGCTCACCCTGTCGATGCACGGTGCCCCAGACTCGGCTGCCGCTCTCCTCAGCCAGCGGTACGCATTGCAGGGCCCCGCCCAGGGCATCTCGGCGACCTGCGCGAGCGGCACCGTCGCGCTCGGCGAGGCGCTGCGGCGCATTCGCCACGGCTACGCAGACGCCGTGCTGGTGGTGGGCCTGGAGGACTGCCTCAACGCGGTAAACCTGGCGTCGAACGCGAACCTGCGGGCCCTCGCCGCGGGTTATGAAGCGCGGCCCGCTGTCGCCTCGCGCCCGTTCGACCGTGACCGCGCGGGGTTCGTGATGAGCCAGGGTGCGGCCGCGATCCTCGTCGAATCGGCCTCGAGCGCGCGCCGCCGGGGTGTGCCAGTGCTCGCCGAGCTCGCGGGATTCGGCGCGTCGAGCGATGCGCACCATCCGACCGCTCCGCACCCAGCGGGGCGCGGAGCCGCGCAGGCAATCGCGGCGTGCCTGGCAGATGCGGGCCTCGCCCCCGCAGACATCGACCACATTAACGCTCACGGCACGGGCACCCCCGCGGGTGACGCGGCAGAGCTGCGCGCGTTCGAAGCTGCGCTGGGGGAGCGGGCGCGTAAGATCCCGATCAGCGCCACGAAGTCGAGTACAGGGCACCTACTCGGCGCGGGTGGAGTGGTCGAAGCGATCATTACGGTGATGGCGCTGCGCGATCGGGTGCTGCCGCCCACCACCAACCTCGACGTGCCCGAGGAGCCCGGCTGGAACTTCGTGGCCGGGGCCCCGCGAACGCTGGGGGTGACGGCGGCGACTGCGCTCTCGACCTCGTTCGGGTTCGGTGGGCACAACGCCGCGGTGATTCTGCGCGCTCCCGGTGCCATTACAACCCAGCTGACGCAGTAGAAGAGCCACATGGCTCACGCCAAGAATGGAGAACCGAGTATGACCGCGACGTCGCCGAATCATCAGCAAGCACCTCACCGAGAAGCACGTCAGGCCCTGCTCGAAGACCAGTTTCTGCCCAACTGGCTACTCGCGCGCTTTCGCGACCGTGCGCATGAGTATGACCGCGACAACAGGTTCTGCGCCGAAGACATCGAAGATCTTCGCTCGCAGGGCTACCTCACGTGCCTCGTGCCAGCCGAGTTTGGTGGCCCAGAGCTCAGTTTGGCCGAGGTATCTCGCTTGCAGCAGCGACTCGCGACCGCCGCCCCCGCGACGGCGCTCGCCGTCAACATGCACCTGATGTGCACGGGCGTGGTGCGCGTGATGCGTGAGCGCGGTGATCGCTCGCTCGATTATGTACTCGAAGAAGCGATGGCGGGCGAAATCTTTGCGTTTGGAATCAGTGAACCCGCAAACGATTGGGTGCTGCAGGGCGCACGCACGCGCGCCGATCCCCAGGGCGACGGCGGGTATCTCTTCACGGGCACGAAAATTTTCACGTCGCTGTCGCCGGTGTGGACCAGGCTCATCGTGCACGGACTTGATGCGTCTGACCCGAGTAACGAGCAGCTCGTCTACGGTTTCGTCGAGCGGCCCGCGCGTGCGCTGCGACCGGCCCCCGAGGGCGTCCGCGGCCTGTACGAGATCAGCACACACGACGACACGGTCGTGGTTGGTGACGAGTGGGACGTGCTTGGTATGCGGGCCTCGCACAGCCGCACCACTCGGCTGAACGGGGCGCTCGTGCGACGCGAGCGCGTCGCACGCACGTTGGCGCCCGGGCGCACGCCCGACCTGCTCGTGTTTGCGATTACGAGCTGTTTTCAGCTGCTCGTTGGCTCGGTATATGCGGGTGTTGCCTGGCGGGCGCTCGAGCTCGGGGCCGAGGGGCTGCACCTGCGGCGCTCGGAGAGGGCCGGCACGTCGCTTGCCGAGAACCCCGAGTCACGCACCCGGTTGGCAGACGCGCACCGTGCATACCTGGCGGTTCCCGCCCAATTGGAGGTGTGTGCACGTGACCTCGACGAGCTAAGCGATCACGGTGCCCGCTGGCCGCTGCTGCTGGTCGCGGCGCGTATCGCCGCGGGCGAGGCGGCCAGGCAGTGTGCCGAGGTCGGGCTGATGTGCACGGGAGGATCCGGATTCGGCAATCGCAACGAGATGAGCCGCGTTTACCGCGACGCGACCGCGAGCCTGTTTCACCCGCCGAGCGCTGACTCGGTACGGCCGATGTTTGCCGCTGCCCTGCTCGATGAAGGTTGAGGGGAAAGGGACCGAGGACGCCATTGTCAACGGTCACCCACGACCATAGCGGGCTGCCACGCAGAAAGCTAGGCTTGCTAGATCCGCCCCGATGCTGCTAGCTGCGGCGTGAGCCAGGCAGCGTTGCGAGCGTGCCGAGTAGAGAATTCGGTACAAGCGTCTCGTTGGCGCTGCCCGCGCGCACGATGTCGGCGATGCGGTGGCCGACCTCGGACGTGTTCATTCCCATGCCCGGGCCCGCCAGTGCTTCCATACCGCCGATGACCTCGACGGTGGCGGCCTCGACGGCACGCGCTGCCTCGCCCTCGCCCAGGTGGCCGAGCATCAGCGCGAGCGACAGGATCGCGCCTGCAGGGTTCGCGGCTCCCGTGCCCGCGATGTCGGGCGCCGAGCCGTGAATCGCCTCGAACATGCTGGGAGCGGAACCATCGAGATTCAGGTTGGCGCTCGTCGCGACACCGAGGCCGCCCTGGATCACGGCGCCGAGGTCGGTAATGATGTCACCGAACAGGTTGTCGGTGACGACCACGTCGAATTGCTCGGGCGTGAGTGGCAGGTGGAAGCACATGGCGTCGACGTGCACGTAGTCGGTCTCGACTTCGGGGTAGCGGGCGCCGACCTCGGCAACGACCTGCTGCCACAGCTGACCCGCCGCGACGAGAATGTTCGTCTTGTGACACAGTGTCAGTTTCTTGCGGCGGCCGACCGCGAGCCGAAAAGCGAAGTCGACGACGCGCTCGATGCCGGCGTAGGTATTGAGCGACTCCTGCATAGCGACAGCGTTCGTGGTGCCGCCGTGCACGGTCGAGCCGCGGCCAACGTAGGCGCCCTCGGTGTTCTCGCGCACGATCACGATCTCACAGCGCTCGGGGGTAAGCCCGGCGATCGGGGAGGGGACGCCCGGGTAAAGCCGAACGGGGCGCACGTTCGCGGCCTGGGCAAAGCGCTGACGCATCTCGAGAATGAAGCCGCGCTCGAGGATGCCCGGAGTGACGCGGGGGTCACCCATTGACCCGAAGAGTACGGCGTCGGCGCCACGCAGGTCAGCCTCGACTGCGTCAAACAGCTCGCCGGTAGCGAGGTAGTGGTTGGCACCCGCGGCCACCTCGTTGCGGGTGGTCGTGAACCCGAACTGAGCCTCGGCCGCGTCGAGAACGTCGAGCGCACCCTGAATGACCTCGGGGCCGATCCCGTCGCCCGGGAGAACTGCGATGGTGTAGGTGGTGCTCATTGGGCGAATCCTTTCGCAGGCGCAAGGGGGCGCGGATTGGTCGAGACTGTTGGAAAATTTCCCTGTGGTCATCTATGTTAGATGGTAAGACCACTCAGTGGGGAGAATCACACCATGTCACACGCGCACCGTCTACTCGCGCCCCTGCTCGCACCCGCGCGCTCGCTCCCGATTGGTGACGCCTGGCGCACCCTCGAAGCGACGAGCGATATCCTGTTCCCGTTTGACGGCAGCGTCGTCGCACAGGCTCCCGTGTCGAGCGCAGATGACTCCCGCGACGCCATGGAAGCGGCCGAGGCCGTGCGCAAAGAAGTCGCCGCCCTCACCGCTGCTGAGCGCCGATCGATCATCGTCGCGATCCACGACCGCGTGCGCGAGGAGGCCCAGCGTCTCGAAGATCTGCTCGTGCTCGAAACCGGTAAGCCCCGCGCAGACTGCCGCGTCGAGGTGAACCGCACGATCGTGACACTCCAGGCCACGGCAGAGGAGGTCTCGCACGTGCACGGCGAGACCGTGCCGCTTGACGTGCAAGAGCAGGGACGCGGCATGATCGGCTACTATACGCGCAAGCCCGTGGGCGTCGTCGTTGGTATCGCAGGCTTCAACTACCCCATGCTGCTCGCGACGCACAAGCTCGCGCCCGCGCTCGCCGCGGGCTGCCCGGTCATCATTAAGCCCGCGCCCAACACCCCGCTCGCGACTCTCGAACTCGTCGCGATCACCCGCGAGGCGCTCGAATCCCACGGTGTCTCGGCGGCGGCGGTGCAGCTCGTCAATGGTGGACCTGAGGTCGGCGAGGTGCTCGTACGCGACCCGCGCGCCCAGGTTGTGTCGTTCACCGGATCCGCCAAGATCGGCCATCTCATCGCCCAGCAGGCGGCCCCCCGCAAGGCCGTGCTCGAGCTCGGCTCGAACACCGGCTTCATCGTCGCGGCCGATGCCCACCTCGAAGCCGCGGTCGACGCTGTGCTGCGCGGCGGCTTCTATGCCAACGGACAAGCCTGCATCTCGGTGCAGCGCGTCGTGCTCGAACGCTCCATCGCCGAGGCCTTCACTGCACGCCTCGTCGAACGCATCGCCGAGATCGTCGTCGGCGATCCGCGCAACATCGAAACCAACGTCGCGCCCGTGATCAATGAGGCCTCTGGGATCCGGATCCGCGCCATGATCGACCGCGCCCTGGCCGCGGGCGCCACACTGCTTACCGAGGGGCCGGGAGAAGGCGAACCCGCCAACATGCGCCCCGTGGTGCTGGGGGACGTACCCGCTGACGTCGACGTGTGGTGCGAGGAGATCTTCGGCCCCGTGGTGTGCCTCACCGTAGTCGATTCGGTGGACGAAGCGATCGACCTCGTGAATAACTCACGCTACGGCCTGCAGGCCGCGATCTACACGGCGTCGCTTGAGGCCGCGTTCGACGCGATCGACCGGCTCGAAGTGGGCGGCGTCGTGGTCAACGAGATTCCCGGTTTCCGCTCCGACATCATGCCTTACGGCGGCGTGAAGGATTCGGGTATCGGCCGCGAGGGCCCCCGCTTCGCGATCGAGGAGTTCACGGTGACGCGCATGGCGATGATCCGGCCCCGCGCCCGCGGTTAACGCGCCTGGCCTCTGTCATCCTGCGCGAGCTTGCGAGTCGCAGGATCCACCCCTTTCCCAGTATCTCTAGGAGACCCGCATGAACGCCGTAGCACCCATCGACTACACCCAGCTCTTTCGCCTCGACAACCGCACCGTCGTGGTGATCGGTGCTGGCAGCGGTATTGGCCGCGAGTCGGCCCAGGCTCTCGCGGCCCAGGGCGCGCACGTGGTTATCGCCGACTACTCGCTCGCTGCCGCCGAGGCGACGACCGCGCTCATTCAGGGCACCGGTGGATCGGCCGAAGCATACGAGATGAACGTGCTTGACGACGCGGCCATCGACGATGCGGTGGAGCGCTTTGGACACGCCTCGTCGCTCGTGTTCACGGCGGCAACCAACGTGCGCAAACGCATGGAGGACTACACGCTGGACGAGTTTGACCGCGTCGTGAACCTCAACCTGCGGGCGTCGTTCCAGCTGATCCGCAAGTTTGGCGCCTGCTTCGCGGCCAACGGCGGTGGATCGATCATTGGCTTCGCGTCGATTCGCGCGCAGGTCGTTGAGCCAGGCCAGGGCGTCTACGCGGCGACCAAGGCGGGCCTCGTGCAGCTCGCGAAAACCGGTGCGGCCGAGTACGGTGCCGCGGGGGTGCGCGTCAACGTTGTCGCCCCGGGCGTCGTGGAGACCCCGCTGACCGCGCAGATCACTGCGAACCCCGAGTGGTACGGGGCCTACGCATCGAAGAGTGCGCTAGGCCGCTGGTCGCGCCCCGATGAGCTCGCGGGTGCCGTCGTGTTCCTCGCGTCAGACGCGTCGACTTTTGTGACGGGCACCACGCTCACCGTCGATGGCGGTTGGACCGCCATCGACGGCCGTTTCACGCCGCCCGCGAGCTAGCGCGACAGCGCAGAAGGGGGTTCAGGCAGACGCGCTTGACCCCCCTCTGCGTTCGAAGACCTACGGCAGGTGCGACCAATCGACGGTCGCCTCAGCGCCGCGCACCGTCTCAAACCAGGCGGCCACGCGTAGCAGCGTGTCGTCGGTGCCAATGCGCGATGCGATCTGCAACCCGATCGTGCGGCCGTCGCTCTGAATCCCGGCGCCTACAGACACCGCGGGTTGTCCCGACATGTTGTAGGGCACGGTGAACGAGATGTGTCCCATCGTCACGAGGGGGTCGGTGAGCGGCATCGGATCCTCGGCGGCGAACGCGGCGACGGGGGTCACCGGCGATAGTACGAGGTCGAACGGGTCAGTCGCAGCGCGGGTGAGGCGCGCCATCTCGTCCATCATCGAGCGGCCGCGCACGGTCTCGGCCGCCGTGAAACCGGCCCCGGCTCCGCACCATTCGGCAATGAACGGCAGCACGACCGCTCGCTCCGTCTCGCTGAGTAGTTCGTAGTCCGCCCACGAGCGGCTGCGCCAGTAGTTGACGATGCCGTCGAGCACCTCGGGCCCAATAAACTGTGCGAGCGGCACGACCTGGGCCCCGGCCTCGGCGAAGAGGGCCGCCGCGCGCTCGATCGCGGCGCGGGTCTCGGTCTCAACTGCAATGCCGGATCCGGCATCGAGCTGAACAGCCACCCGCATGCCCGCGGGCGACAGCGGCTCGGTCGACCAGTTCATCTCGGTGTAGGGTCGCGTGAGATAGTCACGCGCGTCGGGCTGCGCGATGATCGACATCAGCCTGATTGCGTCGGCCGCGGTGCGGGTCAGCGGGCCCGCAGCGCGACCGGTGTAGGGCACGTCGAGGGGCACGAGCCCTTCGCTTGGTTTCAGTGCGGTGAGCCCCTGCCAAGACCCGGGGAGCCGGATTGACCCGCCGATGTCGGTGCCAATGTGAAACGGGCCGTAACCCGCGGCCGCCGCGGTGCCTGCGCCGGCGCTCGAACCGCCCGAGGTGTGAGCAGGGTTGAGGCCGCCGCGAGTGATGCCATGCAGACTCGAGACGCCCGACGAGAGCATGCCCCAGTCGGGCATTGTGGTCGATCCGATGATGATCGCACCAGCCTCAACCAGCCGGTCAGTTGTGGGGGCGTTGCGCTCCGATACCGGAGGATTGGGGATTGCGGTACCCGAGGGCTTTGGACACCCCGCCCGGGCGATGTTTTCCTTCACAGTGACGGGCACCCCGTCGACCTCGCTCAGCTGGGTGCCCGCCGCCCAACGCTGGGTAGAGGCCGCTGCGTCGGCACGTACCTGCGCTGCGTCAAACAGGTAGAGGGCGTTGAGCTCGTGCTCTCGCGCCTCGATGCGGGCGATGACGTCCTCGGCGACCGCGCTCGGCGAGAACGTGCCAGCCGCGTACCCGGCCGCGAGCGCGGCGGCGTCGAGGTCTGCGAGGCGGGGCGGGGCGGCGGTGGTCATGTGCGCTTCTTTCTACTGAGGTCTACCTTGAATACTTGTCATTCTGCGGAGGCTTATCCCTGGTCATTCTGCGCGAGCCTGCGAATCGCAGAATCCAAGTGGTGAGCGTGGATCCTGCAAGTCGCAAGCTCCCGCAGGATGACGGGGGTGTTAGGCCCGGGCAGGCCTAGAACGCGGTCGCGAGCTCCTGGCGCAGCGTTAGCGACGAGTCGATGAGGCGCTTCGTGTATGGGTGCTGTGGGGTGCGGTACACCGTCTCGGTGTAGCCCGCCTCCACGATCTCGCCCGACTGCATGACGACCACCTGGTCGCACAGGTGTCGCACGACGTTGAGGTCGTGCGACACGAACACGAGCGTGAGCCCGTACTCGTCCACCAAATCGGCGAGCAGGTTGAGCACCTGAGCGCGCACCGACACGTCGAGCGCGCTCACGGGCTCATCGGCGACGACAACGCGGGGGCGGCAGATGAGCGCGCGGGCGATCGAGATGCGCTGGCGCTGGCCGCCCGAGAACTGGTGCGGAAACCGCGTCGCGGCCGACGGCTCGAGGCCCACGGCGACGAGCATCTCGGCGACCATGCGCTTGCGATCGGCGGTCGTCTCGTTGCGACCGCGCACCAGCAGCGGCTCCGAGATGATCTGCTCGACCGTCATGCGCGGATCGAGCGAGCCCATCGGATCCTGGAACACGATCTGCAGGTTCTGGCGCAGCTCGCGCAGCTGGGCTTCCTTCGCCCCCGCGACCTCGTTACCCGCGACGACCGCGCTGCCCGAGGTGGGCTGGTCGAGTCCCGCAAGAATGCGCAGCAGCGTCGACTTGCCCGAGCCAGACTCGCCCACGACGCCCAGGCGCCCGCCCTCGGGTACCTCGAACGAGATGCCCTTGAGGGCGTGTACCTTGGGCGCCGGTTTGAACATGCTCGTCTTGCCGCGCGAGTACGTGCGCACGAGGTCGGTCACGCGCATCACGGGGGCGGTAGAGTTCCCGGTCGCTGAGCTGGCCGGGGTGGCGCTGGCGTCGGCAGGGCCGGTCTCAGCGGCACGTGCCAGACCCGGATCCTGGCCCGTAGCGTGCTGAGCGTCCAAAGCCGCCTGCGCCTCGCCCGCGGTGGGCGGCACGTAGTCCTGGGCCGTCGCGACGGTGAACAATCGCCCGTCTCGATCGGTCGCGTCGAGGTCGGATGCCGCGAGGAGACCCCGAGTGTAGGCGTGCTGGGGCCGGGTAAAGACTTCCTCGGTCGTGCCCTCCTCGACGATCACACCCTGGTTCATGACGAGCACGCGGGTGCACATGTTCGCGACGACCGCGAGGTCGTGAGTGATGAACAGCAGCCCCGTGCCGCGCTCGCGTACGAGCTCGAGGATCAGATCGAGCACCTGGCGTTGCACCGTGACATCGAGCGCGGTGGTTGGCTCGTCGCAGAGCAGGAGCCCGGGGTCGTTGGCGAGCGCCATCGCGAGCATGACGCGCTGACGCTGGCCACCCGACAGCTCGTGCGGGTACGCCTTCGCGGCCTCGGCCGGGCTCGGCAGCTTCACCGCGTCGAGCATTTCAATGGCGCGGCGGGAGGCGTCGGCCTTCGAAGAAGCGAGCTTGTGCAGCAGCATGATCTCGGCGACCTGGTCGCCCGCCCGCATCAACGGGTTGAGGGCGGTCAACGGCTCCTGAAACACCATCGCCATGTCGTTGCCGCGCAACTGCATGAGGTCCTTCTCAGGCGCTTCAAGCAGGTTGCCCTGGTACCCGTCGATCTCGACCGAGCCGTCGGCCGTGACGCCCGCGGGCAGCAGGCCGAGCAGCGCGGTCGTCGTCATGGACTTGCCCGATCCGGATTCGCCGATCAGGCCGATCCGCTCGCCCCGTCGCATGTGTAGCGAGAAATCGCTCACGAGCGTGCGGTGCGGCGTGCGCACGTTGAGGTGGTCGACCTTTAGGAGCAGGTCGTCAGCAGAAGTGCGTGCGGTCATTAGCTACGGCTCCCGTTCAGCTTGGGGTCGAAGCGGTCGCGCAGACCGTCCCCGAGGAGGTTGAAGCCCATTACGGCGATCGCGATCGCGAGGCCCGGCCACACGGCGAGCATAGGCTCGGTGCCGAGGAACTGCTGCGACTCCTGCAGCATGCGTCCCCAGGACGGGGTGGGCGGGGGCGTGCCGAGGCCTAGGAAGCTCAGACCAGCCTCCGCGAGGACTGCGAGCGCAAACGACACTGAGGACTGCACGACCACGATGCCGATGATGTTGGGCAGCACGTGGCGCAGCGCGATCCGGAATCGCGATTGGCTCGCGGCCCGGGCCGCGAGAATATATTCGGTGCTCATGACCTGCAGGGTGCCGGATCGCGCCACGCGAGCGAAGCCAGGAATGGTGGCGATGCCGATCGCGACCATCGCGGTGAGCGTTGAGGCACCGAACACCGCCGAGAACATGATGGCCAGCAGCAGCGCGGGGAACGCGAGCGCGATGTCGGAGGTGCGCATGATGACCTCTTCGATCCAACCACCGCGAATGCCGGCGAGGATGCCGAGCGGGGTGCCGATGAGGATCGCGATGCCGACCGAGATGACGCCGACGAAGAGCGTGATGCGTGCGCCGTACAGCATTGCCGAGAACACGTCGCGGCCGTACTTGTCGGTGCCCATGAGGTGCGCGAAGCTCGAACCCTCGAGGCGCGCGGCGGGGTCTGCCTGCACGGGATCGTAGGGGGTCCAGATGAATGACAGGACCGCTGCTGCCGCGACGAGCCCGATCAGTACGATGCCGATGATGAGGGTCGCCGAGAGTTTCTGGCGACCCGGGCCGTCGGCGTCCTTGCGGCGTCCGGTCGAGGCACCCCCGGGCGCCTGGATTGCGGTCGTGCGTGGGGCCTGGACCGGGGGAATGGGAACCTGCTGGGTGCTCATGGTTAGGCGCTCCTTCGCAGACGCGGGTCGACGATCGTGTACAGCAGATCGACGATGAGATTGAGGATCAGCGTGATGGCGACGAGCACGATTACGACCGACTGCACGGTGAGCAGGTCGCGGTTGCCAACGGCATCAAGCAGCATGGATCCGAGGCCGGGAATCACGAAGACACGCTCGATGACCACGGCGCCGATAATGAGTGCGGCGATCTGCACTCCGGTGACGGTGATGACGGGAATCGCGGCGTTGCGCAGCCCGTGCTTGACGAGCGCACCTGACTTTGACAGGCCCTTGGCGCGGGCGGTGCGAAGGTAGTCCTCGCTCATCACCTCGAGCACGGCGGAACGCACGTAGCGTGTAAGAATCGCGCCCTGCACTGACGCGAGGGCAACGACGGGAAGAATGAGGCGGCGAATGAAGTCACCGAAGTCCTCGGACGGTGCCGTCCAGCCGTTCGCGGGGAGCCAACCGAGGCCCACGGCGAAGACCATGACGAGCAAGATACCGGCGAGGAAGCCGGGAATCGCAACGCCCAGCTGTGAGCCGACGCCGATGAGCGCGCCCGAAAAGTTGCGGTGCCTCACGGCGGCCCACGTTCCGAGCGGGATCGAGATGAGGAGCGCGACGGCCATCGCGGTAAGCACGAGGATCAGGCTGACCTGCAGCCGGTCGATGACCATGGGACTGATGTCCTGGCGTGTCAGGTATGAGGTACCGAAGTCGCCGCGCAGCAGACCGCCGAACCACTCGAAGTACTGCGCGAAGAGTGAACGGTCGGTGCCGAACTCCTTGCGGGTCTGCTCAAGCAGCTCGGGGGTCGCGTTCACGCCGAGCGCGATCTGTGCCGGGTCGCCCGGAATCAGTCGCATGAAGAGGAACACGACGACCGTGGCGACAAGGAATGTCACCGCGAACCTCGCGAGGTTAATCAGAATCCGTATGGCCATGGGTTCCTCTGTGGTGGGGCCGCGCTGGGCGGGAGCGGTGGTGCGTGGTGCGTGCGGGGGGTCTCGCGGTGGTGCAGCTGGGGCAGCGGCGAAGCCGCTGCCCCAGCGATCCGGAGCTTACTTCCAGCTCAGGTCAGTGAGATCCAGCGCCTCGATGATGGCGTTCTCGGGGAGGCCCTCGAGATTGGCCTTCGCGACGACGATGTTCGGGAAGAGGAACAGCACGCCGCTGGCGGCATCTTCGACGATCTGGCGCGAGACCTGCTTCATGCCGTCCACGTATCCGGCTTCGTCGGCCGCGTCGGCCTGCTTTGCGATGGGCGCGATCTTGGAGTTGTCGTACCCGATGTAGTAGTTCGGGTCGTTGAACACGGTGAGCATGTCACGCGCCTCAACGGCCAGAACGGTGGTCATCTGGTAGTCATGCTTGGTGAAGACCTCATCGAGCCAGACGGCGGGGAACTCAGCGGACTTGATGTTGGCCGTGATGCCGACGTCCTTGAGCTGCGACACGACGATCTCGCTGACGGCCTGCGCGTAGGGGCGCGTGGGCACGGTGTACGAGATCTCGAGGTTCTCCTGGCCGGCCTCCTTGAGGAGCTTCTTGGCCTTCTCAGGGTCGTATGGGTAGACGTCGTTCAGATCCTCGTAGTACGGATCAGTGGGCGTCGCGAAGGTCGCGACGAGTGAGCCGTAGCCGTTCCACGCGGTGTCAATGATTGCCTGCTTGTCGAGCGCGTAGAGCACCGCTTGGCGCACGCGCACGTCATCAAACGGGGCGGCCTGGTTGTTCATCGACAGCGACACCTCGCCGCTCGAGGTGCCCTCGATCACCTTGAACTTGTCATCGGATTCGAACGCAGTGAGTAGCTCGGGGGCCTGCAGATTGACGATCGCGTCGACGTCGCCGGTCTGCAGCGCGTTGGTGGTGGCTGTTGCGTCGGCGAAGTACTTGAGCGTGACGCTCTCGACGCCGGGAGCTTCGCCCCAGTAGTCGTCGCGGGTGTCGAGCACGATGCTCTCATTGGGAACCCACGACTCGACAGTGTAGGGGCCGGTGCCAATGGGGGCGTTGGCAAGGTCGTCGACCCCGTCGGGTGAGAACATCGCGCCGACCGGGGTCGCGAGGCTGAAGAGCCAGGCGTTCGAGGGGGTACTGAGGGTGACCTTCACTTCGGTGTCCGATACGACCTCGACGCTGTCGACGACATCCATCTTGGCCTTGAGGCTCGAGACCCAGTCGCTCTTGACTCGGTCGAAGCTGAACTTCACGTCTTCTGCGGTGAAGGGATCACCGTTTGAGAAGGTGACACCCTCCTGCAGTGTGAACGTGTAGGTCTTGCCGTCGGGGCTAATGGTCCACTCCGTAGCGAGCGACGGGACGATCTCGCCCGCGTCGTTAAGCTGCACGAGGCCCTCGTACACGTTCGACATCATCGCCTGTGGGATCGCGGATCCGGCGGTCGTGGTGAAGTCGAGGTTCGTGGGCGGGCCGGTGAGCGCGATCGTCGCGCTCGTGGGCGTGTCGCCGCTGTTGCCTGAGCCACCCGAACTGCTGGCGCCTGCAGAGCAGCCTGCGAGGCCGAGTGCTGCGGTGACTGCGATCGTTGCGGTCAGCAGGAGGGGATTCTTACGACGCATCATTGCTTCCTTATTGGTCTGTGGGTCTCTGAGGGAGAAACGCCTGTGCACGTTGCGGGCGGCGGTGCCTGCTCGCCTCCTCGGGGCCGTCATGTGTGGTGACTGCCGATACTCAACCGCAGAGATTGTTGATCCCTGGATCTGATCAAGCGTATTGCCGAGGTGGCTCTTCAGTGTTCTCAGTGGTGGCTTCGTGCACATGAAGATTTGAACCAGGATACATGGTAAGACCACTTAACGTCACGCTAGTATCGGGAACAATCAGATCACGCCCCACAGAAACGAGCTCAGGTTGACCACGCCCCACAGCTTTGCCCCGGCGGTGCCCGTGCATACGTACGAGCGCATTGTCGACCAGATTGAGCAGGCGATCGTGTCGGGAGAGATTCCGGTTGGCTCGCAGCTGGCGAGTGAGCGTGACCTCATGGTGCAGTTCGGCGTGAGCCGGCCGACCGTGCGCGAGGCGCTGCGCATTCTGCAGAGCATGGGGCTGCTTGAGTCGCGCCCGGGCACCCGTGGCGGGCCCGTCGTCCTCTCGCCCTCATCCAAGGCGCTGTCGCGCTCCTTTCGGGCCATGATCGGCACCGACGCTCTCGATATCGCCGACCTTATGGAGTACCGCGTCGTGCTCGAGGGCACCGCGAGCAAGCTGGCCGCGCTGCGCCACGACGATGCCTCACTCGCGCGCCTGCGCACCGCGATCGAGCGCATGGAGCGTGAAGCCGAGGGCAACGCCGACAGCTTCGCCGACGCAGACCTCGAGTTTCACGAGGCGATCTGGGCCGCGAGCGGCAACGAGGTGCTGCGCATGAGCGGCCAGGCCGTGTCGGGCGCGCTGCGCGGCATCATGCAGCGCGACGCCGAGGGCGATCACCACGACAACCGCGTCAAGCTCGCCTCTGCGAAGATTGACCGCGGGCTGTTCGAAGCGATCGCGAGCCGCGACGCCACACTCGCCAGCCGGATCGCGCGGCGTGCGGTCGCCGACCGCTTCGCCCCGCTGCTCGGGGACGAGGGGCGCCGCGCGCTCGAGGCACTCGCGGAGTAGGGATGCAGCGCAGCCACGGGCACCGACGCCCGGGCGCACGGCTTACCTTTGTGGCCGTGCGAATACCGCGAGCGCCGCGCACGCGGCCGCTACGGCGATGGCAAACACCGTTACGGCCGGGGTCAGGCCCAGCTCTTCGGCGAGCAACCCGAGCCCGATGACGGGAAGCGCGCTGCCGAGATAAGTAACCGTATAGATCGCGTTGACCGTAGAGGCGTGGCGTTCGGGCTCGACTGCGGCGGTCGCCGCAGTGAACGCCGCCTGGAACGCGATGCCCTGCCCTATGCCGGCCAGCGTGCTCGCCGCGACCAGAAGCACGCCACTGTGGAGCGGGCCCGCGGCGGCCACCCCGACGAGTGCAGCGGCGAGGGCGATGAGCCCCACGCGTACCAGCCACTCACCACGCAGCGGGACGAGCTGGGTGAGGGCGGAAGCGGCGAGCGTGACCGCGGCGAGGAGCCCAATGCCGAGGCGCGAGTCGGCGCCCGCAATGCTCGCAAAATGTGTGGGGGCGAGCGAGAGGCAAAAACCAAAGACGGTGAAACTCAGGAATCCGGTTGCAGTCGCGGTTCGGAACGTGCGGAGGGAACGTGAGCTTGGGGTCAGCTGGGGGAGGTGGCCAGGTGCTTCGGGGAAGTGTTCGGGGGCGTCCGCGAGCGCAAGGGTTGGCGTGGCCATGCGTGGCACGCACTCCCGGTGCGGCGCGACCAGCAGGATCACGGGCACGAGCACCACTAGGGCCGCCGCCACCACGAGATAGGGCAGCACGAGCGGGTCGGTGAGAAACCCGATGGCAGGCGACTCCGGCGAGTCAGCCGTCGACGTGCTGGAAGATCCTGCGCCGGCGAAGGACAGCGCCCCGCCCAGAATGGGCCCGACCGCCACTCCGCCAGAGGTGGCCAACAGGGTGACGCGGCCCACAAGTGCGGGGCGATCGGGTGAGAGGGCGCGCAGGGCACCTGATCCGGTGCCGGTGGCGCACGCGATCGCCACGCCCTGTACCGCCCGCGCGACGCAGAACCAGCCGAGCGTCGGTGCGAACGCGAGCCCGGCTGTCGCGAGCGCCGCGGTGGCGACGCTCGCGAGCAGCACTGTGCGTCGGTTCGCGGTATCAGTGAGGCGCCGCGACGCCACCAGACCCGCGATGAGCGCCAACACATAGCTCGAGAACGCGAGGGCGGTGCCGAGCGACGACATGCGCAGCTTGACCTCGAGTAGCGAAAACAGCGGGGTGCTGAGATTGGCGCTCACGAGTAGCACGAAGAGAGTGGCCGCAGTCACGAGCATGCGGGAGCGGGGCCGGATCGGCGTGCGGGGGAGTGTCGGTGGGTCGGATCGAGTGGATGATCGGTGGAACGCGGGGGTGGTGCGCAAGTTAAGATCTCCTTCGCGGACGCCGGGGTGAGGCGGCCGTGCATGCTTGCGGGGTGCTGCGAGCTGTGCGGTATGCCTCAGGGATGTCTGTGGCACAGGAAAAGTACATCGGGTTCGCGCGTATTGAGCAAGTGGTAGGTTGCAGATTGATCAATATGATCAATGTCGGTAATCTCGAATCATCAGAAGGTGGTCAAAATGAGCGATCTAGATGCAACCGACCGCAAAATCCTCGCCGCGCTCGACGATGACGGCCGGATGCCAACTGCCATGATCGCAATGCGCCTCGGGCTAGCTCGTGGCACTGTGCAAGCGCGACTCGAGAAGATGCGCGAATCGGGGGTCCTCCGTTTGCACAGTTCCCGGGTGAAACCGGCGGCGCTCGGTCGTCCTGTCGCGGCGAGTGTGCAGGTAGAACTGGACCAGCATCAGATCGCTGCGGCGATTGCGGCGCTGGCGAGCATTCCTGAAGTGCTCGAGTGCTTTGCGCCCGCGGGTAACACAGACCTGTTGCTGCGGGTGGTAGCGAAAGACCCCGACGACCTGTATCGGGTGAGCGAAGAAATTCGGCTATGCCCCGGTATCAACCGCACATCAACGAGCTTGTTTCTTCGAGAAGTGATCGCATACCGAGTAACTGGATTGCTTGCAGAAAGTCAGTAGATAGTTGGTTCTTTCTGAGCGTGAGCGGAGTTGCCTGAGGTAACTCAAACCCATCGGGTGCTAGCGTAGCGAGGGTTGTACATGCATTTCGACGTCCTATGGGGAGGCCACCACATGCGCAGAGAAACCCGAGCAAGATTCAGGCGGGGTGTTGCCGTGCTCGGCGTCTGCGCGTTCATTGCTGGCATGGCGGTCACGCAGCAGGTGCAGGCGCCCGCCGCCCAGGCAATTGAGCTCGACCTTCCCACCTGGGAAGACGTTGAAGCGGCCAAGAAGAACCAGAAGCTCGCAGACAAAAAGGTCAAAGAGATCGAGGCGCTCATCGCCGAGGGTGAGAAAGAGCTCGATCGCCGCCGCAACATGCATGCCACGACGATCGAGGAGCTTCGCGACGCTGAGGTAGCTCTCGCGGAGGCCTCAGACAAGGCCAACACCCTCAATGAAGAGGCCGAGGCGAGCCGTGTCGAAGCAAAAGAGGCGGCGGATCGTGCGGGCGTGATCGTTGCGCAAATGTACCGCTCGGGCGGTGTTGACCGCAGTATGGAACTCTTCCTCGACTCAGATGGCAGCACCGCAGACGCGCTTCTCGAGCGCATGGCCTCGATGTCGAAGGCGACTGAGCGTAACTCGCAGGTTTCAGAGGCAGCCGAGCAGGCAGCCAACAACGCCGACTCCCTCGGTAAGCAAGCGAAGACTGCTGAGGCTCTGCGTGAAGAACTACGGCTCGACAAGCAAGAAAAAGAGAACGCTGCGGCCATCGCCGTAACGTCGCAGGGTGAGCTCGTCGCAGAACAAGAGCTGCAGCAACGCGACCTCGAAACGAAACTCGAGGCGCTCAAGGACACCACGTCGAAGACGATCGACGGTTACAAAGAGCGGCTGCAAAAAGAGGCAGAAGAGCGCGAGCGCATACGCAAGGAGGCCGAAGAGGCCGAGCGCCGCCGCCAGGCCGAAGAAGAAGAGCGTAGGCGCCAAGAACAAGAAAACAACAACACTGGCACCCCGCCGCCCACGTCGCCGCCGCCGCCCACCGGGCCGCCGACTACACCGCCCAGCACGTCGAATGGTTGGGTGTACCCAACCTCGAATTACTGGGTTTCAGAGGGCTACCGCAGCCCCGGGCGTTGGAACCACACTGGCATCGACCTCGCTACGGGATGTGGCACACCCATCGTGTCGGCAGCGCCGGGCTACGTACGCCTCGCCTACTGGGATAGTGGAGGCGGCGGCAACATGGTCACCGTCGACCACACGAACGGCTGGCAGACGCGCTACGCGCACATGATTAGCTGGGCGATTGTGGCGCCGGGTCAGTGGGTCGACGCAGGCCAAACGGTCGGGTACGTTGGCACGACCGGCGCGAGCACCGGCTGCCATCTGCACTTTGAGATGATTCCGGGGCAGCACGACGGTTGGTACGGGTTCGTGAACCCCGCCGATTACATCGCGTTCTGGTAGAACGCACGCAAAAGGCGCCGAGAGAGCTGCTCTCTCGGCGCCTTTTGCGTGCCCCAGGGGCCGAAGTGCGCGTTACTCCTGAGCTGCGAGGCGCTCCTGTGCCTCGACGATCAGCTGCTCGGCGTCTGCCGCCGAGCCCCACGCGTCAACCTTGACCCACTTGCCGGGCTCGAGGTCCTTGTAACGCTCGAAGAAGTGCTCGATCTCCTTGCGGGTGTACTCGGGAATGTCTGCAACATCCTGGATGTGGCTCCAACGGGGATCCTTCACCTGCACAGCTACGACCTTGTCGTCGCCACCAGCCTCGTCGCTCATCTTGAGCACGCCGACGGGGCGCACCTTGACTCCTACGCCGGGGAATACGGGGTAGTCGAGCAGCACGAGCACGTCGAGCGGGTCGCCGTCTTCGCCGAGGGTCTCCTCGAAGAAGCCGTAGTCGGCGGGGTACACGAACCCGGTGTAGAGCACGCGGTCGAGGTAGACGCGCCCCGTCTCGTGGTCGATCTCGTACTTGTTGCGGCTCCCCTTAGGGATCTCGATGACGGCGTCGAACGCTGCGGTCATTGGCTGCTCCTTGCGTAAATGATTGCGAGATAATGCTGAGCCCAGAGTACCCGAAGCGGGCCAGGGAGGCTGGCCGCCCGCAGGTGTAATAGCTTGCGCCCGTTTAAAACCGTGTTCCGGATCATGCGCAGCGACGACCAGCGATAGCGTAGACGGCATGACCGAGCAGGCGCGACCACCTCAACCGTTGCCCAATGGGCGGCCTGGAGCACGCACGTTCGGACCCGAGACGATGGCGACGCGGCGTGCCGTGCGGCGGGCGCTCGCACCGCTGGCCGGGCAGCACCGGCGGGCGGGCGGCGGGCCCGACGAGTGGCCGCTTGTGCTGGTTGGGCTCTCGGGCGGGGCAGATTCGCTGGCGCTCGCCCTGGCCGTAGCCTACGAAGCACCCCGCGCCGCCCTGCGTGCGGGGGCTGTGATCGTGGACCACGGACTCCAGGTGGGCTCGGCTGAAGTTGCACGGACGGCCGCAGCGCAGGCACGGGCCATGGGGCTTGATCCGGTGCTGATCGAGCGCGTGAATATTGCCGCCGATGCCGCCGGAGGCCCAGAATCAGCCGCGCGCAGTATGCGCTACGCGGCGTTTACGCGCGTGGCAGAGGACGTGGGCGCCAGCAGCGTGCTGCTAGCGCACACGCACGACGACCAAGCGGAACAGGTGCTTTTGGGACTGGTGCGCGGCAGCGGGCTACGCAGCCTCGCGGGGATGCCGGTGTCACGCCCGCTTGCGCGGCCCGTCGTACACACGGAGGCGGGGTCAGGCGGTTCAGGCTCAGCGGTGTCGCGCTACCTCCTACGTCCGTTCTTGCTAGCGGCCGAGGATGGCGCTACTCCTATCACCCGCAGTGTGACCGAGGCGGCCTGCGCAGACCAAGGTGTTGAGTACTGGCGCGATCCGCACAACAGTGACGCGAGCTTCGCGCGCGTGCGGGTGCGCGAACGGGTGCTGCCGCTGCTTGAGGCAGAACTCGGGCCGGGCATCGCCGACGCGCTCGTGCGCACCGCCCAGCTAGCGCGCCAGGATGCAGACGCCCTCGACGCGATCGCCGCTGGGCAGGTGCGCGCCTTGCTGGCTAATGCTGGTGCTGGTGCTGCCGAGGTTGACGACGCAGACCTGCTTGCTGTTTCGGCGTTCGATTTGAGTCTGCTCGATGGGCCCGTGCTGCAACGCGTGGTGCGGGGGCTTGCGCGCGCAAGATTTGGAGTTTCGCTCGAGCGAGTTCACACGCTCGCTGTGGTGAGCCTCGTTACGGCCTGGACCGGGCAGGGAACAATCAGCGTTCCCGGCATTGCGGTCACGCGCAGGGCTGGCATGCTTTACTTTCAGCGCCAAACCACCTCCCCAAGGCGCGCCTAGCGAATTGCGGGCCGGGCCAGCTGCACACAAACAGGAGATCTGCGCTCGTGCAGGATCAAATCCGCGTTTTAGTCCTGCACGAGCGCAGATCTCCTGCACGAGCGAGTCGCAGCATCCACCCCCGCAATCTCGCCTGTAGGAATTACCCAGCGTGCAAAACCAGGTCGGCGGTAAACTACAGCGCATGGACGTTGAACACCTGGGTGACGATCTCACCGAAGTACTGCACACCGAGGCCGAGCTACACGCGCGGCTCGCCGAGATGGCGCGCGAGATCGAGGCAGACTACGCCGACGGCCCGCCCCCGCTTCTCGTGGGCGTGCTCAAGGGTGCGGTCATGGTGATGGCCGACCTCGCACGCGAGCTGCGCTTCCACGCGCAGATGGACTGGATGGCCGTCTCGTCGTATGGCGCGGGCACCAAGTCGAGCGGTGTCGTCAAGATTCTTAAGGATCTCGACGCCGACATTTCTGGCCGCGATGTGCTGATCGTTGAAGACATCATCGACTCGGGGCTCACCCTGTCGTGGCTGAAGGAAAACCTCGAAAGCCGTGGCGCGAAGTCGGTGCGCATCTGCACGATGCTGCGCAAGCCGAAGGCGCTCAAAGTGGACGTCGATGTTGCGTACGTCGGCTTCGATATTCCCGTCGAGTTTGTGGTCGGTTACGGCCTCGACTATGCAGAGGATTACCGCAACTTGCGCGACGTAGCGATTCTCGCGCCGCACGTTTACAGCAAGTAGCACGAACGCGGGGGCGGCCTTGCGCCGAGAGCGTACATCCGCCCCCGCGGCAGTACGGTGTCAGCGGTATTAGCTACGCTTACACCTGCACCCCGCGTACCCGAAAGGCGCTGACTTGGCAGAGAATTCACCGAAGAGCCCACCTAAGAAGAACAAGCTGCTGCGCGGCCCGCTGGTCTATTTGATCTTGGCGCCGCTCATCGTGCTGCTGGGGTGGTCGCTGCTTTCGGGCGGTAACGTGCGCGAGGTACCCACCGAACAGGGCCTCGAAATGCTCGCTGCGGGCGACGTGAAGAAGGCCGAGATCGTTGACGGCGATCAGCGCGTCAACCTTGAACTCACCAAGGCAGACAAGAAGACCGGTGCAACCGAGGTCTACTTCTACTACGTCACGCCCCGCGGTCCCGACATCGTGAAGGCCGTCGACGACGCCAAGATCAAGGACGGCTTCACCGACCAGGTGCCCCAGCCCAATCCTGTGTGGTCGCTCGTCGGGTTCATGCTGCCGCTGCTTCTCATCGGTCTGCTGATCTGGTGGATGCTGTCGTCGATGCAGGGCGGCGGCCGCGGCGTCATGCAGTTCGGCAAGAATAAGGCCAAGCTCGTGTCGAAGGAGACCCCCAAGGTCACGTTCGCAGACGTCGCCGGCGCAGATGAAGCGGTCGAAGAGCTGCACGAAATCAAAGACTTTCTGCAAGACGCGTCGCGGTTTCAGGCCGTCGGCGCACGCATTCCCAAGGGAGTGTTGCTGTATGGCCCTCCCGGCACGGGTAAGACGCTGCTTGCACGAGCGGTGGCGGGCGAGGCTGGCGTGCCGTTCTACTCGATCTCGGGCTCAGACTTTGTCGAGATGTTCGTGGGCGTCGGTGCAAGCCGCGTGCGCGACCTCTTCAAAGAGGCCAAAGCAAACGCCCCCGCCATCATCTTCATCGATGAGATCGACGCTGTCGGCCAGCGCCGCGGCCAGGGGATGGGTGGTGGCCACGACGAACGTGAGCAGACCCTCAACCAGCTGCTCGTTGAGATGGACGGCTTCGACCCCAAGACCAACGTGATCATGATCGCGGCGACGAACCGCCCCGACATGCTTGACCCAGCCCTGCTACGCCCGGGCCGTTTCGACCGACAGGTGGGCGTCGACGCTCCCGATATGCCGGGCCGCCTCAAGATTCTGCAGGTGCACGCCAAGGGCAAGCCGCTATCGAAGAACGTCGACCTTGAGGTTGTCGCGCGCAAGACGCCCGGCTTCTCGGGCGCAGACCTCGCGAATGTGCTCAATGAGGCCGCGCTGCTTACCGCGCGCTCGAACGCTCAGCTCATCGACAACCGTGCCCTCGACGAGGCCATCGACCGCTCGATCGCTGGCCCGCAGCGTCGCACCCGCGTCATGAAAGACCGCGAGCGCCTCATTACCGCCTACCACGAGGGCGGGCACGCACTCGTGGCGGCAGGCCTCAACCACACCGACCCCGTGACCAAGATCACGATCCTGCCGCGCGGTCGTGCGCTGGGCTACACGATGGTGATTCCACTCGAAGACAAATACTCGGTGTCGCGCAATGAGCTGCAAGATCAGCTCGCCTATGCGCTCGGCGGCCGCGTTGCCGAAGAGCTCGTGTTTCACGACCCCACCACTGGCGCCGGTAACGACATCGAGAAGGCGACGAGCACAGCGCGCAAGATGGTCACCGAGTACGGTATGTCGTCGTCGGTGGGGCCGGTGAAACTGGGCGAAGCGCAGCCCGGTGCGTTCATGGGTGAGTTCGGCCAGAGCCGTGACTACTCCGAGGGCCTCGCCGTCACCATCGACGCCGAGGTGCGCGCCCTGCTCGAGCAGGCGCACAACGAGGCGTACGAGGTGCTCGTGCAAAACCGCGACATTCTTGACAACCTTGCGCACGAGCTGCTCGAGAAAGAAACGCTCGACCACAACCAGATTGCCGAGATCTTCCAAGGCGTGCAGAAGCTCGCGCCGCGTCCCATCTGGCTGTCTCACGACGACCGACCCGTGTCGACGAGGCCTCCCATCGAGGTGCCCGCCAACGTGCGCACCGACGGCCCCGCTGTCGACCTGTCGGCTCTCGACACGAAAAATGGTGACCAACAAGATCCTGAGGCACCCGTAGCTTCCGAAACAACGGAGAACTAGGCGTGGCACCCATCGAAGTGATGGGCGTGCTCAACGTCACGCCTGATTCATTTAGTGACGGCGGCAAATACGTCGACGTTGAGACGGCCGTGCGGCGCGGTGAACAGCTCATCTCGCAGGGTGCGACCTTCGTCGATGTCGGCGGTGAGTCAACGCGGCCGGGCGCAGAACCCGTGAGCGAAGACGAAGAGGCCGCACGGGTGCTACCCGTGATTCGGGCGCTCGTCGAACGCGGCATTCCCGTCTCGATCGATACGATTCACGCTTCGACGGCCGAGGCCGCTGCTAGTGCGGGGGCCGCGTACATCAACGACGTGTCGGGCGGCACCCACGACCCGCGCATGTGTGCTGTAGCGGCGCTCGCCAGCCAGGGGCACGGCACCAAGTTCATCATCGGACACTGGCGCGGTATTCCAGACCTGGCGCACCACCGCTCTGAGTACACCAACGTCGTCACTGAGGTGCGCGACGCGCTTGCCGGGCTCGCTGGCAAGGCGATTCGCGCGGGCGTCGATCCGGCCCACGTGATCATCGACCCGGGTCTCGGGTTCGACAAGACCGACGCGCAGTGCTGGCAGTTGCTCGCGCAACTGCCAGAGCTTGCTGCGACAGGTTACCCCGTGCTCGTCGGTGCATCGCGCAAGCGCATGCTGGGTGAGATGCTGGGGGGACTCCCCGGCGCGGTGACCGCCCATATCGACGCCTGCGAGACCCACGAGCGCGATCTCGCTACCTCTGTGGTGAGTGCCTTTGCGGCGCGCGCGGGCGCATGGGGGGTGCGCGTACACGACGTCGCGGGAACGACTCAGGCCCTCGCGGTCGAGGCTGCGTGGCGCGCCGCGAGCGTCGCGGCGGTGCACCCCGCGGGGGGAGCTGGCCAGGCAACAGCCGGGCTGCGCGACCGCATCACGCTCACGGGTCTTGAGGTGTTCGCGCACCACGGCGTGTTCGACTTCGAACGCGAGAACGGTCAGAAGTTCTTGATTGACGCAGAAATCGCGGTCAACCTGCACCAGGCCGCGGCGGGCGACGCGCTCGGTGAAACGGTGCACTACGGTGAACTCGCCGATGCCATCGTCGAAGCGGTGAAGCGTGATCCCGTCGATCTGATCGAGACGGTGGCCGAGCGGATCGCCGACGTCGCCCTGTCATTTCCGGGCGTGCGCGAGGCCCGCATCACGGTCAATAAACCCGATGCACCCATCAGCCACCCGTTCGAGAACGTATCTGTGACGGTCGTGCGATGATCGCCCAGCTCGCCCCCGTGCTCATCGCGTTTGGCGCCAACCTCGGCGACCGCGGTGAGACGATCGACGCGGCGGCACGCGCACTCGCGTCTACCGACGGCATCTCTGGCGTCAAGCTGTCACCGCTGCGCGAGACGATCGCGGTGACGCTTGAGGGCCCAGATCCCAGCGCGCCCCGCTACCTCAACGCGGTCGCCCGCGCGACCACGACCCTCGGCCCGCACGAGCTGCTCGACGTGATGCAGCGCATCGAGCACGAGCAGGGCCGCGTGCGCGACGTGCGCTGGGGTGCACGCACGCTCGACCTCGACCTGATTCTCTACGCGGGCCGCGTCATCAAGGATGAACGCCTCGAGGTGCCGCACCCGCGCGCCCACGAGCGCGACTTCGTGCTCTCTCCCTGGCTCGCGCTCGAACCGGGCGCGGTGCTTATGGGCCACGGCCGGGTCGCCGATCTGCTCGCGCGCATAGGCGATACGACGCAGCCGCTCTCGGCGGGTTTTGATCCGGATCATGGCTAATCACCCGAGCCCACAGCACCAGCCGTTCGCGCCGCTGATCGTGGCGGGCGCGGGGCTTGTCGCCGCGCTGCTCGTGCAGTGGGGGCTCGCCCGCAGCGGGCAGTCGCCGCTCGTGCCCCCATACAGTGTCGCGATTGCCCTCGTGGCGATCGCGGCCGTGCTCATCGTGTTTGGGCTACGCATTAAGCGAGCCGTCGCGAGCGAGAAACGCGCGGTCGACCCGTTTCTCGCGGTGCGCGTGCTGGTCGCCGCGCGAGCGGGCGCCCTGGTGGGAGGCGCGTTTGGTGGGTTTGGTGCAGGCCTGGTGCTGTCGCTTGTGGGGCGTAGCGTGCCGGCACCCGCGACGGTCTGGTTGCCGATGGCCGCTGTTGGAGGCGCGGGTCTCGCCCTGCTCGTGTGCGGTTTGATTGTTGAGCGCTGGTGCCGGGTACCACCGGGCGACGGTGACGAGACACGCGCGAGCGACGACGGTGAGACCGGGCCAGAGTCTCAGGCGGCCTACCGTCGCCCGTAAGCTGGTGCGGTGATGAATGAAGAACACCACGTAACCCGCGACAATTGGACCCGCGTATCGACCAAGTACGCCTGGGCTGACCTGGCTATCAACCTGCTACTCGTAGTCGCCGTTGCGATCGTGTTCACAGTAGTGCTGCTGAACGCGGGCGACGAAGCCCCGCTGCCCGTGTTGATCGGCCTGCCCGTGGGCATTGTCGCCCTGTTCGTGAACGCACTGCTCGCGTTTCGGCGCGTGCGGGCGATTGGCTACATTCTGCGCGAAGACGACCTGCTGTTTCGCCGCGGGATCATGTTCGAGCGCATAGTGGCGGTGCCCTACGGCCGGCTGCAACTCGTCGACGTGACACGCGGCCCGCTGCTGCGTGCGCTCGGTCTATCGACCCTCAAGTTTGTGACTGCGTCGGCTGCCACTGGTGTGCAGCTACCGGGTCTCGCAGCCGATGACGCAGAGGAACTGCGTGACAAGCTTGTCGCGCTCGCCGAGATTCGGCGGTCTGGCCTGTGACCGGCGCAGAAACTGAGACCGCATGGCGGCGCATGCACCCGTTCTCGCCGCTTCTGCGCGGCGGGCTCGCGCTGCTCGTCATCGCGGGCATCATCATCGGCAACTTTCGCGACCGCATCATCGACATTTTTGTCGGTGAGAAGTTGTGGAACAGCGATGAATACAACGAGATCCCCTCGGGGGCGCAAGACCCACTCGGGTTCATCGCCGAGCGAGGGCTTGTGCTCGTCGCGATGGGGGTCGCGCTCGCGATCATAGCTTTGATCATCTTCTTCTCGTGGATTGGCTGGCGGTTTTCGACCTATCGGGTCACAGGCGACGCCGTTGAAGCACGCAAGGGCGTCGTGTTTCGTAGCCACCGGCGGGCTCCGCTCGAGCGCATTCAGAGCGTCAACCTGCAGCGGCCGCTGCTCGCGCGGGCACTGGGGCTCACCAAGATCGAGATCGTGACGGCGGGTCAGGGCGGCAAAGTTGAACTCGCCTACCTGAGCTTTCAAGATGCGAAGGCGGTGCGTGAAGACATTCTCGGTCGGGCGGCGGCAAAGCGTGGCGGCGCGCAGGTTCAAGATGAACACGCCGCCGAGGCGAATCAGCCGCTTGAACAAGCGATCGAACAGGCAGCTGAACAGCCCGCCGACCAGTCCGCCGACCAGTCCGCCGACCAGCCGGCCACGGGGGCACCCTCGGTAGCTCCCGCGCAAGCTCCCGCGCAAGCTCACGCGCAAGCTCCCGCGCAAGCTCCCGCCCAGTTCGGCAGCGCAGCGTTCGACGCGGCACTTGTGGCGAGGGCCAACGATTTCGTCGACTTCGACATCGACCCGAAGGCGGTCACCGAGAATACGCTCGTGCGCGTGCCCGTGGGCCGGCTTGTCGGGAGCATCGCGCTGAGCTGGGAAGCGGTGTCGCTCGTGGCAGTCGCGACCGCGTTGATCGTTGGCGCCGCCACAATCGAACCGGTTATGGCGTTTGGCCTCTTTCCCATGGTGATCATCACCGCGAGTATCATCATCAGCCAGTTCAACAAGGGCTTCAACTTCACGCTGTCGCGCGGGCACGACACGATTCGCACCGGCGCGGGCCTCACCTCGACGGTGACCGAGACGATCCCGTTTGGCCGTATTCACGCGGTCGAAGCGAGGCAGCCGCTGCTGTGGCGGAGGCTGGGGTGGTGGAAGGTACGCGTCACGACGGCGGGGCACTCGGTGTCGCAGGGCGGGCAGAACGCTGCACAAAATGTGGTGCTGCCCGTGGGATCGATCGATGACGTGCTGCGCGTGTTCGCGACGCTGCTGCCGGGCATCGGCGAAGACCCGCGTGAGCTCGAAGAGCTGCGTGAGGGCCTCGTCGGCCAGGGCGAGGGCTACCTGGGGGCGGGCCCGCGCGCCGGGTGGGTGCTCTGGTTTGGCCGCCGCCGCTCGGGCGTCACGATCGGAGACGCCCAGGCACCGCACGCGACGCTGCGTATTCGCCGCGGATTCTTGACCCGCTCACTGGGTGTGATGCCCGTGCTGCGGGCGCAGTCAGTGCTCTTCCACCGGCCGCTCGTGCACCGCATGCTCGGGCTCGCGACACTGCAGGCGCACACGGTGCTCGGCCCCGTGCTGATGCAGGTGCGCGGTGTCGAGCTGCAGGCCGCCCGCGCGATGTTTGACGAGTTCGCCGCGTGCGTGCTGCGCGTGCAAAACTCAGAGGCGCGAGAAATTGCCGAGGCGCGTGCGAGTAGCCAGCCCGCCCAAACAGCTCCGTCGCCCGAGCCTCCAGTAACCCACCATCAGGAGTCACACGATGTCAACGGTGAGTGAATCACGTCTCGGCGTCGGAGTCGTGGGCGCGGGGCGTGTCGGCCCCGTGCTGGCACGTGCCCTCGCGGGCGCGGGTCACGCGATCACCGGCATCAGCGCGATTAGCGCCGAGAGCCGCGAACGGGCCGACGTGATGCTGCCGGGCGTGCCCGTGCTCGAGGTCGCAGAGGTGGTGCGCCGCTCTGAGCTTGTGCTGTTCGCGATTCCGGGCGACGAACTGCCCGCGCTCGTGTCGGGGCTCACTGCGACCGGCGCGTGGCAGCCCGGCCAGCTCGTCATTCATACGAGCCCCGAGCACGGTTACGGCGTGTTTGCGCCCGCAATGGCGGCGGGCGTGATTCCGCTTGCGCTGCACCCCGCGCTCAAGTTCACGGGCACGAGCCTTGATCTCACGCGGCTCGCGGGCGCCTCGATCGCCGTCACGGCCCCCGCCCCGGTGCTGCCCATAGGCCTGGCGCTCGCGGTCGAAATGGGCGCCGAGCCCGTCGCGATCGCCGAGGCCGACCGTGCGGCCTACGCCGACGCGGTCACCGCGGCCGGCGATCTCGTCGGCGCGGTCGTGCGCCAGGGCCTCGACGCGCTGCGCGAGATCCGGGTCGAAGACCCCGCGCTGCTGCTTGGGGGTCTCGTGCGCGCGGCGCTCGAAGAAGCGCTCGCAACAGGATCCGGATCATCGCCAGACGCCGGGGGCGCCCCCGGCACGGGGCTCGAAGCGCCCTAACCCAGCCAGGCTCGCGTAGGATGGATCGGTATGCCGATCCGCCTGGATCTGGCGAGCCACGAACCGGAGGAACCCGCCCCAATGAGCGATCAGCCCGCATCCAGCACTCCCGCGACGAGCGAAGAGGACGTCTTCGAACAGAAGCGCGTGCGCATGGAGAAGCGCGAGAAGCTTAACGCCGGGGGAGACCTCGGCGGAGGCGCGTACCCCGTCGCGGTGCCCGTCACCACCACTATTCCCGCGGTGCGCGCCGAGTGGGGCCACCTCGAAGAGACCCCCGACACCGCTTCGGGTGCGACCGTCGGCATCGCCGGCCGCATTGTGTTTCAGCGCAACACGGGCAAGCTGTGCTTCGCGTCACTGCAGGCGGGCGATGGCACGCGCATTCAGGCGATGGTGAGCCTCGCCGAGGTGGGCGAAGAAGCGCTCGCCAAGTTTAAGGAGCTCGTCGACCTGGGTGACCACGTCTTCGTGGCCGGTGAAGTGATTTCGAGCCGCCGCGGCGAGCTGTCGATCATGGTGACCGAGTGGCAGATGGCGTCGAAGGCGCTCGCGCCGCTGCCCAATATGTACTCAGAGCTGAACGAAGAGATGCGCGTGCGCCATCGCTACCTCGACCTGATCCAGCGTGAGCAGGCGCGCATCAACGTGGTGACGCGTGCGCGCACGATGGCGAGCCTGCGCAAGACGTTTGCTGAGCGCGACTACCTCGAGGTCGAAACGCCGATGCTGCAGACTATGCACGGTGGAGCCTCGGCGCGCCCGTTCATCACGCACTCGAACGCTTTCGACACCGAGCTGTTCTTGCGCATCGCACCCGAGCTCTACCTCAAGCGCGCCGTCGTTGGCGGGCTCGAGCGCGTGTTTGAAATCAACCGCAACTTTCGCAATGAGGGCGCAGACTCGACTCACAGCCCCGAGTTCGCGATGCTCGAGGCGTACGAAACGTACACCGACTACAACGGCATCGCAGACCTGACGCAGGAGCTGATTCAGAACGCGGCGCTCGCGGCGAACGTGGGAAGCGAGCGTGAGGGTACGCACGTCGTGAAGTGGGCCGACGGCACGCTCTTCGACCTGGGCGGTAACTGGGCTCGGATCTCGATGTACGGCACGCTGTCTGAAGCCTGCGGCCGTGAGGTCACCCCCGAGACTTCGGTCGAGGACCTGCTCGCGATCGCCGACGCCGAGGGTGTTGAGGTGCACCTGCCCAACCACGGCAAGCTGGTCGAAGAGCTGTGGGAGCACTTCGTGAAGGACGGGCTCACCGCGCCGACCTTCGTCATGGATTTTCCGGTCGAGACGAGCCCGCTGACTCGTCACCACCGCTCGATCGCGGGTGTCGTTGAGAAGTGGGACCTCTACATTCGCGGCTTCGAGCTGGCGACGGGCTACTCCGAGCTCGTCGATCCCGTCGTGCAACGTGAGCGGTTCACGCAGCAGGCAGCTGAGGGTGCACGCGGTGACGACGAGGCGATGGGCGTTGACGAGGACTTCCTACGTGCGCTCGAGCACGCCATGCCGCCCGCGGGCGGCATGGGCATGGGCATGGATCGCCTGCTGATGGCGCTCACGGGCCTGGGAATTCGCGAGACGATCTTGTTTCCGCTCGTAAAGTAGGTTCCCGCGGGGTGTGCCCCGGGTAAAACTTTATCGCCGCGGGCCGTCAGTTGACGGCCCGCGGCGAATTCTATTTGTAGCCCGCTACTTGCGGTTCCAGGCAAGGGCAGCGAGAGCGAGCGCCGCCACCATGAGTCCGAAGTCGCGCAGCGCTACATCGAGGTAGCCGCCTACGCTCACGAGGCTGATGATGATGCCGGCCAGCCAGACCGCCACGAGCAGACCGCCAAACCTGGGCAGAAACGCCACCACCAGGCCGGCCACAATCTCGATTGCGCCGATGATCAGCATTGCCGTGTGCGCATCGCCGGGAATGATGTTGTCCATCCATGGAGCCAGGTAGCGCTCCCAGTCATCGGTGAGCACGCGCACAAACTTGTCGAGGCCAAAGAGGATTGGCGCGACGGTGAACACCGTACGCAGCATGAAGAATGCGAGCCGGTTGCCGTCAGCGAGTAGCGACGCTTGGGCGCCTCGCTGTGCTTCTGCGCGCGTCTTGGCCTGTGCGTTGGAGTGGTGAGTCATGATGAGTCCTTTGCCAAATTTGTTAAAGATGTTTTTACTTACGATAGATCCAGTTTTGCTCTAGTGTCAACTTTCTTATCCGATAGAATGGTTGGTATTGGGTCTACCATGTAGGCGAGAGGAGCAATGATGTTCTCACTGGGGTTTCTGATCATGTCGCTGGTGCTATTGCTCGTGCGGGCTATGCTCGCCGTGGCGTTTGCGCGCGAGGCGCTCTTGAAGTTGAAGGACGTGCCCAAGTTTGCGAAGAACGACGGGCTGCCCGTGCCTCTCGCGTGGGTAGTTGTGGTGGCCGAGTCGGCCGCGGCGCTCTCGTTCGCAACTGGTGTGCTCGCAGCGTGGGCCGCGCTGGGGGTCATGCTGCTGATGCTCGGCACCACGGCACTGCACGTGTTTAAGTGGCGCAGCAAGTATTGGGCGCAGCAGGGTGGCCCCGAGTATGACCTGTTGCTGCTCACGCTTGCGGCGGTGATTGCAGCGTTTGGGCCGGGTTTAATGGCGGTGCCGCTACCCTTCTGACCTGGGCCAACGGAGGCGCACTCGTTCAGGAAGTGCCGGGCTGGCGCGGGTACAGTGGCAGGTATGGATAACTGGTGGATGAACGCTGTCTGGTCGCTTACCCCGACCGTGCTAATCGGGCTTTTCTTCTGGCTCGTGCTGCGGCTCATCATTCGTGCCGACCGCACAGAGCGACGCGTGTACCAGCAGATCGAAGACGAAGAGCGGGCCAAGGCCGGGCTGCCGCTGCGTAACGAGAAATAGTGCGTTGCCGGTAATCGACTAGAACTTTCCCATCTGGCACTAAGGTGAATACGACGGTGTGTTTACTTAGTGCTAAGGGGAATGGTCGATGAGTTTCAACTGGTCTGAGCTGAACTGGCCGGTTGCGTGGACCTTTACGGTTCTTGTCGTCGACAACCTGATTCGTATCACGGCGCTCTTTATTGTGCCGCGCAACCGGCGCCCGACTTCGGGTATGGCATGGCTGATGGCTATCTTTTTCATGCCAGTGCCCGGCTTACTGCTGTTTTTGATCATCGGCAGCAAGCGGTTGCCCAAGAAGCGTGAGCAAAAACAAGAGGCGATTAATCACTTCGTGAAGCAGATTGCAGACCGCGAGGAGCAGGGTCTCGTGTGGTCGGGGGAGCCGCTGCAACCCGGTCTCGAGAGCGTTGAACGGCTGGGGCGCTCCCTCGGCGCGCAGCCGATGCTGCAGGGCAATAGTGCCTCGATCTGCATTGACTACGAAGAAAGTCTCGCCCGCATGGCTGCCGCGATTCGCGAAGCGCAGGCCTACGTGCACGTCGAGTTCTATATTTTCGTGCTCGACGACACGACCGCCGACGTGTTCGCGGCGCTACGCGAAGTGGCCGCGCGCGGTGTCAAGGTGCGTGTGCTCGCCGATCATATCTCGGCCGTGCGCAACCCCGGTATGAAGCGCACGGCTAAAGCACTCGACGACATGGGCGCCGATTGGGCGTACATGCTGCCCGTGCGCCCGTGGCGCGGTGAGTACCAGCGCCCGGACCTGCGCAACCACCGCAAGCTCATCGTGGTCGATGGCAAGGTGGGCTTTATGGGATCGCAAAACCTCGTCGATTCGAGTTACAACAAACCGGCGAACCGGCGTCGCGGCCTGCACTGGAAAGACCTGATGGTGCGTGTGGAAGGCCCGATCGTGTTGGGCCTTGAAGCGGTCTTTCAGGGGGACTGGTACCTCGAGACCGACGAGTACCTGACTCACCTTACCGATAACCCGCTCGAACTCGAAACTCCTGGCAACCTCGAGTGCCAGATCGTGCCGAGCGGCCCGGGCTACGCTGGTGAAAACAACCTGCAGGTGTTTGTCGCCCTCATGTACACGGCTCAGAACCGCATTAGTATCACGAGCCCATACTTTGTGCCCGACGGGTCGATCATGAACGCGGTGCGTGCGGCGACCGCCCGCGGTGTTGACGTCGAACTGTTCGTGTCAGAAACCGGCGACCAGGCTGTGGTGTACCACGCGCAGCGGTCGTATTATGAAGAGCTGCTGCGGGCGGGGGTGCGCATCTGGATGTTCAGGCCGCCGTACATTCTGCACTCGAAGCACTTCACCGTCGACGACGCTGTGGCCGTCGTCGGCTCCTCCAATATGGATCAGCGCTCATTTGGGCTGAACATGGAGATCTCGATGGTGGTGCACGGCGAGAGCTTTGTGCGCGACCTCGACGAGGTCAACGACTACTACCGCGCGAACGCCCGCGAGCTCACCCTCGAAGAGTGGTCGAAGCAGCCGCTGCGCTGGCAACTGATGGACGGGCTGGCGCGGCTCACCTCAGCGCTGCAGTAATTGCAGTAGACGCCGTAGCTGCAGCAGACGCCGCACAAGCGGCGGCTTGTTCGAATCGTTCAACGCTCAACCCGGCCGGGCCGCGCGAGAGGAGCCACACCTCGCCGTTCAAAATTCGGGGCACCTCGGCACCCGACACTGCCATTAGGCCTACGCGCAGCATTGCGCCGTGGGCGACGACAATCGATCCGGGAGCCTCGGAGAGCACGCGCTCGAAGGCGGCGGCAGCGCGCGCCGCCACCGCATCAAGTGGCTCGGCGCCTGTAATGTCGACGAGCCCGGGCCAGCGCTCCTTGGCCTCGTCGACGCCTACCCCCTCGGCAGCGCCAAAATCTCGCTCCCAGAATCCGTGATCTCGCTGCGGCGCAGCAAGGCTTAGGCCGTTCGCGAGAATCTCGGCGGTCTCAAAGGCGCGCGCAAGCGGCGAGGATCGTACGCCGGCCCATGTGCCTGCAGCGGCGAGCGATGCGGCCGTGACACGGGCCTGCGCGCGGCCCGTGTCGTTGAGCGCAATATCGGTGCGGCCCTGAATGCGGCGCTCAAGGTTCCAGTCGGTCTCGCCGTGGCGCACGAGCGCGATCGAGTCTTGAATGAGCAGGTTCATGAGAAGTAAGCGTAGTGAATGATTATGGTTGGCGGCGTAGAGCGCTATAAACATTGCCTATGCGCATTTCTGGTGCATAGGCAATGAGTGTCATTCTGAGCGTTGCCACGGGTGTCGCTCTGGAGTGTTGCCACCGGGTGTCGCTCTTGAGTGTTGCTACCGGGTGTCGCTCTTGAGTGTTGCTACCGGGTGTCCCTTTTGGCCATTATTAAAGGAACTGCTCTGCTGAGGGCACAGCTGTCCCCTCGAGCTCAGTTTTGCCGTCTGACGCGGGTCAGATTCGGTGATGCAGGGGTGCGCGCTGCGCGCGGCAGGGATTGCCACTTGTCGGGTGGCACGGGTGCCGGTGGTCTGCTCTTGCCCGGCAGAAACGCTACTGAGGGTGTGACTGAAGGGGCGGTCGAGGGCGTGTCTGTGTCTGTGTCTGTGTCTGTGTCTGTGTCTGTGTCTGTGCTTGTGTCTGTGTCCGTGTTTGTCTTTGTCGGCACGATTGTGAGCTGTGCCCAAGCAAGTTGCCGGGCCGCTCTGGGTGCTAGGTCGGTAACGTCGCCGTCTCTTGAGTGGAGCTTGAACGGGCCCTTGCCGTCGCGAGTGATGCGCCACCCTCCGGCGTGGAGTTGCATGTGGTGAAAACGGCAGAGCAAGGCGCCACGGTCAATATCGGTGCGGCCGCCATCACGGTCCCATTCGTCGATGTGGTGTGCCTCGCAGTATGAGGCGGGCCGGTCGCAGCCGGTCCAGATGCAGCCGCCGTCACGTAGCGACAGGGCGATGCGCTGCTCTGAAGAGTATGACCGTTTGGTGCGGCCCAGGTTTAGGGGGTTGCCCGCGCGGTCGACAGTCACCGGCACGACGCCAGTGTTGCACACCATGCGGTTCGCGACATCGACGGGCACGGCGGCGTTCTCGTCTTCAAAGAACGCCCGGCCAGGCCAGGTTGCCCCGGTCTCGGGGTCTGGCGCGTCGACGACGTGTACGACCCGCACGCCAGCTTGTCTCACCCCGAAGACCTGCTCGACGGTGGCGAGGGTGCCCGCGTGCATGACGTCGATTAAGAGATCGTGGGTGAGTTGGTTGTTGCTGCGGGGGTCGTCACGCAGTTCTCGTGCGGTTTCTTTGTCTTCATCGCTGACAAAGCGGGGCCCGCCTCGCCGGGGTCGCATTGCGCCGTTAATCATGGAGCGTACCCACGCGGCTGATTCGTCATCGAAGGTGAACGACCCGTGGTGCACCCCGTGCGCGTCGACCCACATGCGAAACGAGCGGCCCTCGTAGCGGGTCATGAACCGCTGCTGGGCCCCGTCGGGGTCGAGCAGGTCGCGCACGGTGCGGGCGGCCCCGGCAAGCTCTTCAACGGTGCGGCGGGTGGCTTCAAGGCTGAGTTGCTCGGCCGCGAGCCGCCATGCTTCGACCGCGGCATGGTTGGTGGCTTGTGTGATTGCTGCTTCTGCTTCTGCTTCTGCTTCTGCCTCTGCCTCTGCCTCTGCCGCTGCTTCTGCCTCTGCGGCCGCGTCTAAGCCGGCGTCTTCAGGGCCGGTGTTTTCAACAGCAATGCTGGGCGAGCCTTCGTGCTCGCCGGTGCTGACCGGTGGTTCGCCGAGCCCCCTGCGGATCGCATCATGCTGCTCAGTCGTGAGCGTACCCTCTAGAAGAGCGGCGCGAAGGGGTGCGTGCCAGGGGAGAGGCGGTGCGGTGATAACTCCTGAAGCGTCAGCGCCCGCACCCGCGCCCGAACCCGCGCCCGCACCAGCGTCAGAACCAGCGTCAACGCCCGGCTCGGATTGATCGAGGCCGGCATCCACCGGCCCATCTGCAAACAGTGACTCACCGACGCGCACCTCGCGTGCGGCCTGAGCGCGCGAGGCCCCGGTGATCTGTTGCACCAGGGACACGGGGCTGCGGTGACCGCGTGACTGCGCGAGCCCCGAGTGGCCAGCCTCGCGCGTGGAGCGCTGCGCGACGACACCCGACGCGGCGACGCGCACCCGGTCTGCCGTCTGCGCGAGCCTGGCTGCCGCGTCGAGCACCGCCATCACGTCTGTGTCAGAGAGGGCAGCGATGGTGTCGGGCAGCACCGCGGTCTCGGGCACCTCACCAAGCAGCCGGCGTAGCTCCGCCTGCTGCTGTGCGAGTGAGGTGAAAAGTTCCATGTCTCTATAGTCCACGCAGCCACCGACATTGGCGCAAGGAAAACCCCTGGTCAGGTTTAAGTAGCACAACATGAGTGTCACGAAACGGTAACAAAAGGTTCTGGTTATGGGGTTGTATAGGTGGTCAACGATGTCGCCTACTGCTTGATCACGAGCAGCTCGCCCACCTCGCATCCGAGCACCTCGCAGATCGCGGTGAGCGTTGAAAACCTGATCGCTTTCGCGCGATCGTTCTTCAGTACCGAGAGGTTCACAATGCTCACCCCCACGCGCTCACTGAGCTCAGTGAGAGTCATCTGTCGCTCGGCGAGCAGCTCATCCAAGCGGCACCGGATCGCGTGCCCCTCCTCGGGGGGCACTAGACGAGCCCCTCAGCGTCGTGCTGCACGCGGATCGCGCGGCGCAGGGCGACATCAATGAGACCGAAGGAACAAGCGGTGAAGAGCACAATCCAATACCAGGCCCACCACTCGGCTCCGCCCGACACCCGCGACTGCACCGCCAGCGCTCCTTCAATTCCGTTGGCCGCGAGGTTCCAGCAGGCCCAAGCAGCGAGGCCTCCCGCAAAGATGGCCCACGTGATCGCGCGCAATGCATGGCTCGTCGATAGTGTGAAGAACCTGCCCTGCTGAAACAGCCAGGCGATGCGCACCACTGACGCGACGGTTACGAGGCCAGCGAGAGCGAGCAGCACGATGCTGGCACCTAGGCAGAACGTCGAGACGGTGTTGAGGTTTGGCACGACGACCTGCAGCTGCGTGACCGTACCTGTGACGTCGGCGACAGGCGCTGTTGCTGCAGCGTCTGCGGTGGCGTCGAGTAGCCCCGCTGCCGCACCCGGCTGCGGTTCAACGGGCAGGTTCCACACGACACCGTTTGGCGTGAATACCGTACGAAATTGCATCACCGCGAGGGTGATGATCGCGGCACTCGCGGCGACACCGAGCGCCAAGATCGCGACGGCGTCGGCCCGAACTTTACGGGCGCTCGGTTCCTTGGGCAAGGGGATGTTCATACGAGTCCTTCCGTGTCGCGTTGCATGCGCTCACCGACGGCAAACGCGGTGACGACGATGCTGATAGCAAACCCTGCGACGAGAAACGGGGTGGGTGAGACCACAAAGAGTGCGACCTCGGTATTCTCGCCCGTGAGGGCAAAGAGCGCATCGTTCGCGGCGATGCTACCGAACACGGGAGCCAAGGCGAATCCCACGAGTCCGGTCAACCCCGCGGCCACGACGCTGCGAGTTTGCGTGCGTCCAAACACCTGCCCGCGCAAGATTTTGAACGCGAGAATCGTGAGGCACCCGATGACCGTCGCTACGGTGAGCAGTGTGATGAGCGGTTCGAGTACTGCTGGGCCGATGGCGGCGGGTGACAGTGAAGGCACCGTGATGAATGCGGCATCGAACTGTGCCTCTACATGGCTGCCCGCTTCGCCCATCGAGACGCTTGCGGGGGTGCTCATGAACTGGGCCAGCAGCGTGATGGGGCCGCCCGCCAAGATCTCCCAGATGCGGCGAATCGATGCGACGGCGGTGAGGGCCAAGATCAACGCGCCCAGCGCGATGAAGATGACGATCCCTGCGCGGTCTGCCCGTCGCGGGCGTTGTTCGTTGGCATCCATGGTGGGCTTCCTCCCAGGGGAGCTGTCACTGCCGCGACAGCTCCTTATCGATTATCGTTATTATCGGTAATCGATAACTTACGGCGTTGTGGGGTGCGCTGTCAACCCGTCGTTACGCCCAGCACGAACACGCCCCCGTAGGGGAGCTGCACCCCGTAGCCTGGACTCATCGGTTGGCGCCGCACCGACGACGCGACCCCAGCCCGAGGAGGAGACAGATGTTCGAGAGATTCACCGATCGCGCTCGCCGCGTGGTTGTGCTCGCCCAAGAAGAGGCGAAGATGCTCAACCACAACTACATCGGCACGGAGCACATTCTGCTCGGCCTCATCCATGAGGGTGAGGGCGTCGCTGCAAAGGCGCTCGAGCAGCTCGATATTTCGCTGGATGCCGTGCGCGCGCAGGTAACCGACATTATCGGCACGGGCCAGCAGCCCCCCGCGGGCCACATCCCGTTCACGCCCCGCGCCAAGAAGGTGCTCGAGCTGAGCCTGCGCGAGGCGCTGCAGCTCGGCCACAACTACATTGGCACCGAGCATATTTTGCTCGGCCTGATTCGCGAGGGCGAAGGCGTTGCCGCCCAGGTGCTCGTGAAGCTCGGCGCAGACCTGAACCGCGTGCGCCAGACGGTCATCCAGCTGCTGTCGGGCTACCAGGCCGGCAAGGAAAGCGCGACCGTTGGGGCTCCCGAACAGCAAGGCGAGTCAAAGGGCTCGCAGGTGCTCGATAACTTCGGCACGAACCTCACGCAGGCTGCCCGTGACGGCAAGCTTGACCCGGTCATCGGCCGCGAGAAAGAGGTCGAGCGGGTTATGCAGATCCTCTCGCGCCGCTCGAAGAACAACCCCGTGCTGATCGGCGAGCCCGGCGTCGGTAAGACCGCCGTGGTCGAGGGTCTCGCCCAGGCGATCGTGCGCGGCGAAGTGCCCGAGACGCTCAAGGACAAGCAGGTCTACATGCTTGACCTCGGCTCGATGATCGCCGGTAGCCGCTACCGCGGTGACTTTGAGGAACGACTCAAGAAGGTCACCAAGGAGATTCGCAACCGCGGCGACATCATCATCTTCATCGATGAGATCCACACGCTCGTGGGTGCCGGTGCGGCCGAGGGTGCAATCGACGCCGCCAACATTCTGAAGCCCATGCTGGCGCGTGGCGAGCTGCAGACCATCGGCGCGACCACGCTCGACGAGTACCGCAAGCACTTCGAGAAGGACGCCGCGCTCGAGCGCCGCTTCCAGCCGATCCAGGTCGCAGAGCCGTCCATTCCGCACTCGATCAACATTCTGAAGGGTCTGCGCGACCGCTACGAGGCGCACCACAAGGTGTCGATCACCGACGGCGCGATTGTCGCCGCGGTGAACCTGGCCGCGCGTTACGTGCAAGACCGCTTCTTGCCCGACAAGGCGATCGACCTGATCGACGAGGCCGGCGCACGCTTGCGCCTGTCAATCTTGTCGAGCCCGCCCGAGCTTCGCGAATTCGACGAGAAGATCGCGGTTGTGCGCGCTGACAAAGAGAAGGCAATCGAAGATCAAGACTTCGAGCTCGCCGCGGGTAAGCGCGACGAAGAAAAGCAGCTGATCGCCGAGCGCCTGCGGCTCGAGAAGCAGTGGCGCTCGGGCGACGTTGTCACCAAGGCGGAGGTCGACGAGGGGCTGATCGCCGAGGTGCTCGCACAGGCCACCGGCATCCCCGTCTTCAAGCTCACCGAAGAAGAGACGAGCCGCCTCCGGTTTATGGAGGAGGCGCTGCACCAGCGCGTCATCGGTCAGAACGAGGCCATCTCGGCCCTCGCCAAGACGATCCGGCGCCAGCGTGCAGGGCTCAAGGACCCCAAGCGTCCCTCGGGCTCATTCATTTTCGCTGGCCCCACCGGCGTCGGCAAGACCGAGCTTGCGAAGGCACTGGCCGAGTTCTTGTTCGACGACGAGGACGCGCTGATCTCGCTCGACATGTCGGAGTACGGCGAGAAGCACACCGTTTCGCGCCTCTTCGGTGCTCCTCCCGGGTTCGTCGGCTTCGAAGAGGGCGGCCAGCTCACCGAGCGCGTGCGCCGCAAGCCCTTCTCTGTCGTGCTTTTTGACGAGATCGAGAAGGCGCACCCCGACATCTTCAACTCGCTGCTGCAGGTGCTCGAAGAGGGGCGTCTCACCGACGGCCAGGGTCGCGTCGTCGACTTCAAGAACACCGTCATCATCATGACCACGAACCTCGGTTCGTCGGCCATCGCCGGTGGCCCGGTGGGCTTCCAGATCGAGGGTGACCTGTCGATCGGCTACGAGTCAATGAAGGGCAAGGTCAACGAAGAGCTGAAGAAGCACTTCAAGCCCGAGTTCTTGAACCGTGTCGACGACACGATCGTGTTCCCGCAGCTGTCCAGGGACGAGATCCTGCAGATCGTCGACCTGTTCGTCAAGCAGCTCAAGGACCGCCTGCTCGACCGCGATATGCGCATCGAGGTCACGCAGGTCGCCCGCGAGCGTCTGTCTGAGCTGGGCTACGATCCGGCGCTGGGGGCGAGGCCGCTGCGCCGCGCGATCCAGCGTGAGATCGAAGACATGCTGTCAGAGAAGATCCTGGGCGCCGAGCTCCTGGCGGGCGACCTCGTGAAGGTCGACTTCGTAGACGGCAAGTTTACCTTCACGACCGATCGTGACCAAGAGAAGGCGCACGGCGAGACGTCGGCGACGTCGGCCGCGAGCATTGCTTCGTCGGCGGGCACGCCCGGCACTGTCGAGCAGTAACGTACGCGCCAACGCCGAAGGCCCCGCAGCATACCGCTGCGGGGCCTTCGGCGTTTGGTGCGGCGCGAGCCGCCGGCACCGCTCCACTAGACTCGAAACCATGATTGATGCTGGCGAAGTCTTCATCCGCACCGCGCGCACGGCCGACGTGCCGCGCATGGTTGAACTGATGGAGCCGCTCGTCAACCGACGAATCTTGTTGGGCAAAGACCTCGTTGAGCTCTACGGCGCGGTGCCCGAGTTTCTGGTGGCCTGCGCGCCCGGCGGCGATGTGATCGGTTACGGTGCCGTGCATGTGATGTGGGATCAGCTGGGCGAGGTGCGCACGCTGGGCGTATCGCAGGACTGGCTCGGTCGCGGAATCGGCCACAAACTCCTCACCGCCCTCGAGTCGCGCGCACGTGATCTGGGCCTAACCCAGCTGTTCTGCCTCACGTTTGAGACCAACTTCTTTACGAGCCACGGGTTCGAAGACGTCGGCGAAAACGGCGAGCTGGTCGAGGCTGAGGTCTATGCCGAGCTGCTGCGCTCAACCGATGAGGGCGTGGCAGAGTTTCTCGACCTCGCGCGCGTCAAGCCAAACACGCTAGGCAACACACGCATGCTCAAGCGCCTCGAACCCTAACGCAAAGGAAGTGCGCACCATGTCGACCTTTCGTGACCCCGTAGGCCCGAAACCCGCGGGCGTATATGTGCGCCGCCGGCTCATCGTGCTCGCGGGGCTCATCGCGTTCATCGCGGTGGTCATCTTGCTAGTGCTGCGGCCCGGTTCGAGCGGCCGCGAGCAGGGCGCGGCCGATGTTGAACTGCCGACCGATCTTGCTGCGCAGACCGCGCCGGCGCCCGACCCCAAAGAGGGCGATATTCCCGCGTGCCAGGCCGGTCAACTACAGGTCACACCGGGCACCGATCAGACGGACTATGCTGCGGGTGAGTTGCCCCAGCTCTTCATGAGCATCGTCAACGCGGGCGGCGAGGCGTGCAGCGCCGATCTGGGCACCGGCGGCATGGAGTTCACCATCTCGAGCGGCAGTGACGAAGTCTGGCGCTCGATCGACTGCCAGGACGACGCGGCCTCGCTGCCTGTGATTCTCGATCCGGATCAGGCCGTGCAGACCGAGCCGCTGAAGTGGGATCGCACCAGGTCGAGCGCCGAGACGTGCGGTATTACACGCGATGCGGTGGGCGGTGACGGGGCGTCGTACCACCTGCGCGTGTCCGTAGCGGGCGTCGAGGGGACAGGTACGGCACAGTTCTTGCTGTACTAGGCGGTGCGCCGCGGCGGTCGTGGCACCGCAGTCACCCCTGGAGTTCTTCGAGTTTGAGCGCGAACCACAACTCGGCGCGATCGTCGGCGTCTGCAAGCGATCGGCCCGTGATTCGTTCGATGCGGGTGAGCCTGTCACGCAGCGTGTTGCGGTGAATGCCGAGAGCTGTGGCGGCGGGCCCACGCCCGCCATCGTGCTCAAACACGGCGGTGAGCGTGGCGCGCAGTTGTGCCCGTTCTGCGGCGCTCAACTCGGTCTCGGGGTTACTGCCGTCGGGCGCGGCAACGCTGGCCCCGCTCACGACGTCTGCAGGCGTAACCGGTTCGTTCGATAGCGGCCCGAGTACCTGGCGCCCGAGCGCTCGTGCTGCCCCCGCCTGGGTGAGGCCCACGAGTGCTTCGAAGAGCGGCGCATCGCGATCAGCCCACACCACCACGGGGACCCTGGGCGCCCGGTACAGCGGCGCGGTGGGCGAGAGCGCGCGCAGCCGACCCTGCGCTGAGCGCCTGCTTACCGGGGCATCAGTGGCGGGCACCGAACGGCCGACTGCGGCATCGAGCCCGTGGCTGGCGGCCGCCGCGAGCGCGGCTGCGACCGCGTCTTCGGTGTCGCTGCACACCTGCCAGGCAAGGCCTATCCCGGGAGCGGGCGCGGGGCCACGATCCGGCGCGACGAGCCGATCGAGGCCGCTTCTGGGCCGCTTGCGCCACGCCGCGACGTCTTCGGCCCCGCCCTGCACCGCGATGACCCGCAAGCGGGCGGGGGCCGCAGGCTGGCGTGTAGAAGTGGAAGCCAGAATCTCGATCGCTTCTGGGCCGTGGCGGCCCTCGAGCAGCCCGAGCGCGAGGCGCTCCCAGCGCTCACGCTCGCGCAGCTCATCTGCGCGGCCACCATGCAGGCCCAGACCGAGCACCATTGACCCCGCGGCAATGATGGCGTTGCCCTCGGGGGAGAGCGGCGCATTACCAGCGACGCCGAGTCGCAGGGTGGCATCTCGGTCGAGGTCGATGTAATCGATCTTGCCGTGCTGCGCGGCGAATCCTGCGGTGCTCGCGACGAGCGTGCCATCAGTGGTGACGAGCGCCAGATGTCTGCCCGTGGCCTGGGCCATGACCGCGAGCACCTCGGCCGGATCCTGGTCCCCTCGGGCGCCGTCGAGCAAGCGCTGCTGCACCTGCAGCGCGCCGCGTGCAGCCCGCAGCTCGTCGGCGCGCAACAGGCCTGCGGCAGCCTTGCTGATCGCAACAAATGGGGTGGGCAGCGGAATTTCGAACAGGGCGACCCGGTACTGGGTGGCAGCCTGAATGAGCTCGCGGGGTACGCGATCGTGATTGACGCCGATGCCAAAACCGATTGCCGCGATGCGTGCGCGGTTCAGGCTCGCTACAAAATCGCGCCACCTCGGGTCGCCCGCGGTGAACGCGAGCCCGGTCGTGAGCAGCACCTCGCCGCCCTCGAGATACTTGCCCAGATCGAGCAACTCGGTTGTTGAGACCCAACTGATCTCGGGATCCCCCGGGCCGGCCTTGATGAGGCGCAGCCCCAGATCGGGCAGGTCGAGCAGCTGCGAAAGAAGAGCCATAGTGTCATTCTTGCACGACGGCGATATCGAGTGTTGTGCAAACCTGCTCTGTGGCGCAGCTGGGCGTGTGCCTAGACTGGTGGGCGGAACAGCAGCGGGCAGCGAAAGGTTTTGTGGCGATGGTGAACACGGCGGCAGGCAATCGGGGCAGCGCGGGCGACCGGGGCGAGGCAGGCGGTGCGCTCGCCGGTATTCGGGTGGCTGACTTCTCTCGTGTCCTCGCAGGCCCGCACGCCACGATGATTCTGGCAGACCTCGGGGCCGACGTTATCAAGATCGAAAGCCCCGAAGGAGACGGCACGCGCCAGTGGAGCCCGCCGACGAACGCTATTGGTCAGAGCACCTACTTCGCGGGTGTGAATCGCGGTAAGCGCTCGGTTGTGTGCGACCTGCGCACTGAGGCAGGCGTCGCACGAGCCAAGGAGCTCGCGGTCACCGCCGACGTCGTTATTGAGAACTTCAAGCCCGGCAGCATGGATCGGTTTGGGCTCGGATACGCAAGCATCGCGGCCGAGAACCCCGGTGTTGTGTTCTGTTCGATCTCGGGTTTTGGTGACGAAGCGGGCAAAGACCTGCCCGGTTATGACCTGCTAGTGCAGGCCGTGGGCGGGCTGATGAGTATTACCGGCCAGGCCAACTCAGACGGTGGTGAGCCCACCAAAGTGGGCGTAGCGCTCGTCGATATTCTCACCGGGCTCAACTCGGTGATTGGCATCCAGGCTGCGCTGCGCGCGCGAGACACCGAGGGTTCCGCATCGTACGGGGTGGGTCAGCACGTCAAGGTCACCCTGCTGGGGTCGCTGCTGTCGGCGCTCGCCAACCAGGCCTCCTCGACCCTCGAAACGGGTGTCTCACCCGCTCGCATGGGCAACGCCCACCCCTCGATTTCACCGTACGAAACCTTCCACGCCGCCGACCAAGCGCTCGCCCTCGCGGTGGGCACCGACGGGCAGTTCACACGGCTGTGTGAGGTGATCGCGGCGCCCGAGCTCGCGGCTGATGCACAGTTTGCGAACAACCCCGCGCGCGTCGCGCATCGCGCTGCCCTGCGCGAAGCCCTCGAGGCACGGCTCGCGACCAAGCCCGCGCAAGAGTGGATCGACGCGTTCACCGCCGCCAACATTCCGGCAGGCCGTGTCAACACGATTGGCCAGGCCTTCGAACTGGCCGAATCGCTCGGCCTCGGCACGATCGCCCACACCGAGGCCACCGCGCCCGACGGCTCGGCCCAAACGCTCAGCTCGGTCGCGCTGCCCATCTCGCTGTCGGGCACCCCCGCCCGGTACCAGGCGCCACCACCCAACGTGGGTGAGCACCAAGACGCGACCTGGCGCTCAAACATTTAAACATTTCGTCCCGCTACTAAAGTAAGGAACACCCATGACCACCATTGATCAGCTCTTCAACGTCGCAGACTATGTCACCGAGGAGGAGCGCGAGTGGCAGTTGAAGGCGCGCGAGTTCGCCCAGGCCCGCATCAAGCCGATCATCGATGATGCGTTTGAAGCGCGCCGCCTGCCCGTCGAGCTGCTGCCCGAGGTGGGCGAGTTTGGTGCGTACGGCATGTACATGGACGGGTACGGGCTCAAGGGTGCGTCGTCGGTGGCCTACGGTCTCGTGGCGATGGAGTTCGAAGCCGTCGACTCGGGGTTTCGCACCGCGCTATCGGTGCAGGGCTCGCTCGCGATGGGCGCGATCTACAAGTTTGGTTCTGAGGAACAGAAGCAGCGTTGGCTGCCCGCGATGGGCCGCGGCGAAGCGATCGGCTTCTTCGGTCTCACCGAGCCCCAGGGCGGCTCTGACCCCAACACTATGATCACGACCGCGCGCCGCGATGGCGACTCGTGGGTGCTCAATGGCAAGAAGCGCTGGATCGGGCTCGCGACGATCGCGCAGGTCGGTGTGATCTGGGCGAAGGACGAAGAAGGCATCGTGCGTGGCTTCGTTGTGCCGACCGACACCCCCGGCTTCGAGGCGCGCGCCATCGAGAACAAGCTATCGATGCGCGCGTCCCTGCAGTGCGAGATCGAGCTCACTGAGATGCGCCTGCCGCTCGACGCAATTCTGCCCGGATCAAAGGGGCTCTCGTCACCGTTCAAGTGCCTCAACGAGGCCCGCTACGGCATCGCGTGGGGCGTCATGGGGGCCGCGCGTTCATGCCTCGAGGCTGCCGTCGAGCGGTCGCAGACTCGCCAGGTGTTTGGCTCACCGATCGGCGGCAAGCAGTTGATTCAGGGGCAGCTCGCCGACATGTTCCTCGAATACCAGAAGGGGCTGCTGCTCGCGCTGCACCTCGGCCGGCTAAAGGATGCGGGCACCCTGCCGCACGCGCAGATATCGGTGGGCAAGCTCAACAACGTGCGCGAGGCCATCAAGATCGCGGGCACCTGCCGAGCGATCCTCGGCGGAGATGGCATCACCAGCGACTTTCCGGTGATGCGCCACATGGCGAACCTCGAGTCGGTGCGCACCTATGAGGGCACCGACGAGGTGCACCAGCTCGTCATTGGCCGCGAGCTTACGGGGATTGCCGCGTTCTAGTCGGGAGCACGGAACTTGGCACGCCGGGGGCTTTCTCCTGGATGCAAAATATGCGCGACTACTTCCGTCTAAGACTCAGTCTTAAGCGGAGTTCGTCGCGCATATTTTGTTCGTGTCGCACGCTGGCATGACCGAGAGGGAGAAGGCCGCCGCGTTTTCCTTTGATATGGTTCTATTAGAACTAATTGAGGGGGTGCACGGTGCTGATCCGGATCGACGAGGCGAGCGAGCGGCCCATCTACGCGCAGATCGCCGACTCCGTGCGTGGTGACATGCTGGCCGGGCGCATTGCGCCGGGGGCGGTGCTGCCCCCCGCGCGCGAGGTGGCGACCGGGCTGGGCGCGAATGTGCACACGGTGCTGCGCGCATACCAACTGTTGCGTGATGAGGGCCTCGTCGACCTGAAGCGGCGCCGGGGCGCCGTCGTCACCGAGACAGCCGCCCACATCATGTCGCTCAGCGGCGAGATCGACGCGCTCGTCGCCCGGGCCAGCGCTCTCGGGGTGACCGCCGAGGCACTCGCGGCGATGGTGGCGGTGCGGGCGTCGAACACCCGGCCCGAGCTTTAAGCACCCGCCACAGGCATCCACGGAGGACCAACGCATGCACGACGACCGCAACGAGCACGACGACCCCAACGCGCACGACGCGCACGACGCGCACGACGCGCACGGCGCGCACGACGCGCACGGCGACGCTGACACTGCTCAAGACCCATACGTGGGTGCCACCGCACCAGAGCTCGTGGGGTTGACCGCTGAGCAGTTACGGGACCTGGCGCGCGCTCAGCGGGCAGCCGTGTGGGCGGGCCTCGTGGCGCCACTCGCACTGGTGCCCGCGTACGCCGCCGTGCTCATCACCTGGCTGCCGCGGCTGCCCGCCCCGATCGCCACGCACTGGTCGGGGGGCGGGCATCCCGATGGCTTTAGCGGCCACACCGAGTTCATCCTCTTCACGGTGGGCATGAGCACGGGCATGGCGCTGCTCATGGGGTGCATCGCGAGGTTTGGCCCGGGCAAGGGCGAGATCGCAGTGTGGTCGGGCATGAACCGGTTTATGGCCGCCTTCTCGCTCACCATGAGCAGCAGCATGGGGCTCATGGGCGTGCTCATCGCGTGGCGTCAGCTTGGGCTCAGCGATGCGCAAGACGCCGGCGGAGTCGGCGGTATCGTCGCAGCGGCCTTTGGCGTGGGGATCGTGCTCGGCGCGGTGGCGTTCGTGCTGCAGCCGGGGGTGCACATTGCAGGGGCTGCAAAGCGTGCCGCACAGCCCTTGCCGCTCGCACCTACCGAGCGCGCCGTGTGGGTGGCACAGGCGCGCCCGTCAAAAATGTTTGTGACCGTGATCGGGGTCACCGTACTGGTGATGCTTGTGAGCACCGCGGCCTCCGCCGCGAGCGCGCTTGCAAACGCCGGGGAGTCAGGCGCAAGCGTCGCGTTCTGGAGTATGGCGGGCACCACTGTGTTGATCATTGCGCTCTTCGCGATGACATCCTCGTTTCGCGTGCGAATCGACGAGCACGGCCTCGTCGCAAGGTCAGCGATCGGTTGGCCCGTGTTTCGGGTGCCCGCTGCAGATATAGATAGCGCGGTCGCCACGCACATTTCACCCATGGCCGAGTTTGGTGGTTGGGGGTTGCGCTGGGCACCGGGCAGATTTGGCATCGTGATGCGTGCGGGGGAGGGGATCGTGATCACCCGCAAAGACGGCCGCGTTTTTGCCGTCACCATTGATGACGCCGCCACCGGCGCTGGGCTACTCGAAGCGGTGGCCCAGCGATGACCAATCCAGTGATGACCAAGCCAGCGCCGCACGGCGCCGCCCGAGTCACACCCTCACGCGTGCCCTGGGGTGCTGTCGCGCTGTTCACCGTGCTCGCTTACGGTCTCGCGTGGCTCGTCGCCGTGCCGCTGTGGCGCAGCGACCTCGAATCACTGAGCGGTCAACTGCTTGTCGTCCTGCTTGCGCCGGTGATGATGCTGACCCCGGCTATAGCAGCCCTTGTCGTGGTGTTTCTCGCCCGCACGCCGCGGCGTGACCGGGCCCGGCTGCTCGGGCTGTGGCCGCTGCGGCCCGCGAAGCGTACCGTCTGGATCACGGTGGCTGCGCTGTTTGGCACGCTCGCGCTGGGTTTCGCAAGCGTCGCGATCGCCGCGCTTGCGGGTTGGGTCACGCTCGATCTCGCCGAATTTTCGGGCTTCGCGGCGCTCAATGAGGCGGCGCTCAGCTCAGCCAATCTGCCAGGCGGAGCCGATGCTGCAAGGCTGCCTGACCCGGCCGTGCTCATTGCGGTGCAGCTCGCGCTGCTGCCGATCGCAGCGATCCTGCCGAACTCCCTCTTCGCGCTCGGCGAAGAACTTGGGTGGCGCGGTTGGCTGCTGCCGATGCTGCGGCCGCTCGGCACCTGGCCTGCGCTCGCCCTGAGCGGTGCCATCTGGGGCGTGTGGCATGCACCGCTCACACTGCTCGGCCACAACTACGGCCTGCTCGACTGGCGCGGCGTCGGCTTGATGACCATCAACTGCGTGATCTGGGGTGCGCTGCTGGGCTGGCTCAGACTGCGCACCGCATCGGTGTGGCCCGCGACCGTCGCGCACGGGGCGCTCAACGCGGTCGCGGGCGTCACGCTACTGTTCACCGCGGCGGGCACCGAGGTTCGACCCGAGCTCGCGAGCATCGTGGGCGTGGCCGGCTGGATCGCCGTCACGATCGTGCTTGCGGTGCTGTTCGTGACGGGCCAGTTTAGGCGCCAGCCGGATCTCGGGCCTACGCGCCCGCGCAGTACCTAGTCTTCCTCGCCAAACCACCAGGTGGGAATGAGAGCGGTGAGGGACTTCAGCAGAACCTCACGGTCGCATTTGCCCTCGCGCACCCACATGTGGAGCGCGCCCACGAGTCCCGCACCGCAGTAGCATGCGATGACCTCGGGGTCGAATTCGGGGGATGCACTGTTCTTTGGAACGTAGTCTGCGAGGTGTAGGCGAATGGTGTCGCTGAAGTGCGCTGAGAGAACCGAGGGCACCGCACCGTCGTCGGGATCAGCGAAGCTCAGCTCATACAGCTTGCGGTGCTCGTCAATATGGTCCAGTACAAAATTGACGCCAGAAATCAGGTCAAATCGAACATCGCTTGTTGGCTCTTCGAAGCGCGCGAGGAACGCCTCACGCGAACGGTCAAGCTCGCTGGTGAGGGCTTCGCGCAGCGCTTCTGCGGGGCTGGCATAGTGTTTGTAGAACGTCACACGGTTGATCTCTGCTGCGGCAGCAAGTTCAGACACCGTAATTTCGGTGACGGGTTTCTGCGAGGCCAGGTCGAGGATCGCGGCACGCAGCGATGCGCGGGTGCGAACAATTCTTGCGTCGGTCATGCCACCACAATAGCCGTGAAGAGCAGCTTCGCAAGGCTACAAGTGTACGAAGCCAGGTGAAAAGCCAGGTTACTATTGTCGCGTGAGAGCGCCGATGCGCTCGTGCGCGGCGGGGTATCGCTGCTGTAGAGCCGCGCGCTCGCCCAGTTCGAAACCGTTCCAATCGAACGGGGGCGACATGGTGGTGCCGATGAGGCTCCATGATCCGGTCGAGCTTGATCCCTGCATCACCCCCGGTGCGACGACGAGCTGCGGTCGCTGCCCGGCGGCCGGGTCAGGTCCGAGCACGGGCTCCTCCACACGGCCGTCGGGGTGCAGCAGCAGCAGCTGGAGCGGCGCACCGGCGTACCAGTGATACACCTCGACCGAGCCGAGCGCGTGAAGCGCCGAGAAATCGGGGTCGGCGAGGAGGTAGTAGATCGCGCTCGAGTGTTCGTCGAGGTGCATTTGGCGAAAAAGCCCGCCCTCGTGCTCGAGTGGCTCGAGCCCGAGCAGGTTGATCCACGCTTCTGCCTCGGGCGGCAGTGCGCTGGGCGTGGCTGATGCCGCGGTCACGCGAGTGCCGCCTCACGGGGCTTACGAAACCTGCGGCTCGTGAAGATCAACACGAGCAGGGTGACGACATAGGGTGCCGCGTCGGTGAGCTGCGGCGGGAGGCCGAAGATCTGCAACCTAAAGCCGAGCGCATCGGCAAACCCAAAGAGCACGGCGGCGCCCAGTACGCCGACGGGGTGAGCGCGTGCAAGCATCACCGCGACGACAGCGATCCAGCCGCGGCCCGCCGACATGTTCTCCGAGAACAGCACGACGTTACCGAGCGCAAGTTGAGCGCCGCCCAAACCGGCGAGAGCGCCCGATGCGACGACGGCACCGAGTTGGTAGCGCTCGGGCTTCACCCCGAGCGTGGCGGCCGCGAGCGGGCGCTCACCGACGCCGCGCAGTCGCATGCCGATCGGCATGCGAAACAGCATCACCCATAACGCCGGTACGAGCAGCAGCGCCAAGTAACCGAGCGGGGTCAGCGAGAACAGTGCTCCCAGCACCGGAATCTCTGAGAGGAACGGGATCTTCCAGGTCGGAATGCCCGCGATGCCGGGGTCCTGAAACACGCCCTGCACATCGAAAATGGCGACGATCAAGAAGCTTGTCACGCCGACGGCGAGAATGTTCATGGCGATGGCGATCACGATGGGGTCACCCTTGCGATAGACCGCGCCGTAGCCCAGAATCACTGCGAACAGCGCACCCGCCACCATCGCGGCGAGCACGCCGAGCACCCAGTTGTGGGTGAAGAATGATGCGGCGACACCGCAGAACGCGCCGATCAAGATCATGCCTTCGAGGCCGATGTTGAAGATGCCGGCGCGCTCGGCGATCATGCCGCCGAGGGCTGCGAGCAAGATCGGAATCAGGGCGCTTAAGATCGTCGTGACGAGATCCTCATTAAACATGTCGAGGAAGTTCATCGTGCGGACTCCTTCGAGGCGGGGGCCGAGTTCGTGGCCTCGGTGGTGAGTGCCACCGGCTGTTCGGTGCTGGGCGGTTCGCGATCCGGATCTAAGGGGGCGGGCGCAGCTGCGGCATCGCCCCGCTTCTTGCGCAGCTTGGGCAAGCTAACGCGGAACGCGAGCAGGATGATGACGAGCGCCTGAATCACGGCGGCGATTTGGGGAGAGAGGCCGAGCTCGCGGCCCATCGCGTCGCTGCCGACCATGATGGCGGCGAAGAAGAGACCTGCGATGGCGGTGCCGACCGGGCGGTACAGCGCGAGCAGGGTGACGAGCAGCGCTGTCCACGCGTAGTTGGTCTGCACAATGTAGCCCTCGAGCAGCCGAGTTGAAGGCGCGCCGATCACGAGCATCAGGCCAAACATGCCTGCAATTCCGCCCGAGAGCGCCATGGTGCGTGTGACGAGTGGGGCGGGCTTCACACCCGAGTAGCGTGCAAATTCGGCGTTCTGGCCACTCACGCCCGACTCGAACCCGAAGCGGGTGCGCTTGTTCATGAAGATGACACCGGCGAGCACTACGAGCAGTATGACGAGTGACCAGTTGACGCTCGTCAGCACCGAGGTGATCGGGTTCGTGGGGCCGAGCGTGTTACGCAGTGTCTCAGCGAACGATGAGTCACGCGGTACAAGCATCGACAGCTGCACCTCGGGGCGCACCTGCTCGCTCGCGATGAGCTCGGAGTCGGGTTCGTCGAGCTTGAACCGAATCAGCCACGACGAGAAAAATCGTGCGGGGTAGTTCAAAAGCAGCGACGACAGCAAGATGGGCACGCCGAGCCGGTTTTCGAGTACGGCCGCGAGCATACCCCAGGCGGCGCCCGCCGCGATGGCGGTGATGAACGCGAGTGGCACGATGAGCAGGGCGGGGCCGGGCACGTAGATAGCGACGATACCGCCCGCGAGCGCGCCAAGGCCTGCCTGGCCCTCGGTGCCCAGGTTGAGCACGCCAGCACGGAAAGCGATGGCGAGCGCAAGACCGATGCCGATGATGGGAATCGCGCGCGCGACGGTGTTGGCGAGGCCGGGGCCCGAACCAAACGACCCCTGCAGCATGGCGACGTAGCCGCTCAGCGGGTCAACGCCCGCGATAAGCATGAAGCAGGCGCCCACGAGCAGCGCGAGCAGCACTGAGATAGGAATGGGGCCGGCGCACCAACGGCCGATCCGGGTGAGCTGTTTCATCGTGCGTCTCCGTTCGCGATGGCCCCGGGCCTGTGCCGTTCTTCGGGTTCGTGGCCCGCCATGTAGAGGCCCAGGAGAGCCTCGGTAGCGTCTTCCTTGGGCAGCTCGGCGGTAATCCGGCCCTCAAACATGACGAGAATGCGTGAGGAGAGCGACATGATCTCACTGAGCTCAGCCGAGATCAGGAGCAGCGCGCCACCCGCATCGCGGTACTCGCACAGCTCGCGGTGAATGGACTCGATCGCGCCGACGTCGACGCCGCGGGTGGGCTGCTCGGCGATCAGTAGTGGGGAGCCATAGTCGAGCTCGCGCGCCACCACGACCTTCTGTAGGTTACCGCCCGACAGGGTGCCCACGGGGGTGGCGGGGGTGGCGATTTTCACGCCAAATCGTTTGATGAGTCGCTGCGCGTGCTCGAGCATGGCGGCTCGTGAGAGGAGACCGCGCTGCAGAATGGGCGGGGTACGGTGGTGACCGAGCGCCAGGTTATCGATGGCGCTCGCGGTGCCCGCGCTACCCACACCGTGCCTGTCTTCGGGCACATAAGCGATGCCAGCATCGCGGCGCTGCGCGATTGAACGGCGCGAAAGGTCTTGCTCCTTGAGTGTGACAGAGCCAGCGTTGGTTGGGCGCATACCGATAATCGCCTCTGCGAGCTCAACCTGGCCGTTACCCGCGACACCCGCAATACCGACGACCTCGCCCGCACGCACCCGCAGTGATGCGCGGTCAACATTGGGGCGGTCGTGCGGTGAGCTCTGCACGGTGACACCCTGCACATCGAGCACGGTCTCGCCGGGCGTGAGCGCTGGCGGTGGCGTCGACAGGTCAACGTCACGGCCGGTCATGTGGCGTGTGATCTCGGCGGGGGAGCTGTCGGCGGTGACGAGCTGGGCCACATTGCGGCCGTCGCGCAAAACGGTGACGCGATCTGAGATCGCCATCACCTCGTTCAGCTTGTGCGTGATGAGAATAATCGTGCGGCCGTCGGCTTTGAGGGCACGCAGCACGTCAAAGAGTTTCTCGGTCTCCTGCGGCGTGAGCACCGCGGTGGGCTCATCGAGAATTAGCACGCGGGCCTCGCGGTAGAGCGCCTTCACGATCTCGACGCGCTGCAGCACGCCGACGGGAACCGAGTCGACGCGGGCGGTGGGATCGAGGGCTAAGCCGTATCGGTCTGCGATCTCGCGCACGCGCTCATTCGCCGCCTTGCGGTCGATGAGCCCGCGCTTCGTGGGTTCGCTGCGAAACACCACGTTCTCGGCGATCGTGAGCGAGGGGAAAAGCTTAAATGACTGAAACACCATGCCGATGCCAGCGTCGATGGCTCCCTGCGGCGACGCGAAGTGCACTTTCTCACCGCGCACATAAATTTCACCTTCGTCGGGCTGGTACACGCCCGCGAGCTGCGACATGAGGATCGACTTGCCAGCACCGTTCTCACCCATGAGAGCGTGGATCTCGCCGGTTTCGACTTCGAAGTTGACGTTGTCGTCGGCGAGTACGCCGGGGAAACGTTTGGTGATGCCGCGCATCGAGATCTCGGCGGTCATCCGCGCTCCTTCGGGGTGGGGTGAGTGGTGGGTGAAAGCTGCGGCGCGCAAGACTTAGCGCGCCGCAGCTTCAGCGGGTTACGCGAGCGGGTCGGTGACCTTCACCTTGCCAGCAACGATGTCGTCGCGCAGCTGGGTGACCTGTTCGAGCACCTCGGGGTTGTCCATGACGGTGCACTGCGAGTCAGCAGCGCCCTCGTCGAGGCTGACGATCGTCATGCCCTCTTCTTTGAGCCCGAACGAAGTGGTGGCGTCCTTCGAAGTCACACCGTCCATGATCTCACCGACGACGGTCTCGACGACGCGGTTGACCGACTTCACGGTGCCATCCACGACGAAACCGGGGGCCATGCCGCACTGGTTCGCGTCAACGCCGTATGCCGAGAAACCCTTCTCTGCAGCGGCCTCCATGATGCCGCCGTTGGCGGCGGCGCCCACGGCGAAGACCTGGTCAACGCCGGTGCCAGCGTAAGCGATGGCCTGTTCCTTCGCGCGAGCGGTGTCTGCGAAGGGGTTCTCGCCGCCAATGACCTGCGGTGAGGCAACATCGACCTTGTCGTTGGACGCCTCGGCACCCTCACTGAACCCAGCGGTGTACTTCTGGAGCAGCGGGTTGTCGACCGAGATGATCGAGCCCACCTTGTTCGCCTCAGTCAGGAGGCCAGCCTCGTAGCCGAGTAGGTATGAGGGCTCCTGCTCACGGAACGTGGCCTGGTAGAGGTTCTCGGGAGCGTTATCGCTGGCAGCGTCGATCAGCACAAACTTCTGCTGCGGGTTCGCCTCTGCGAGCTCCTGGGCCATGTCAACAAACTGGAAGCCGAGCATCACGACGACCTCGGGGGCCTGCGAGATTGCTGCTTCGAGGTTGGTGCGACGAGTCGCTTCATCCTTCGACTCGAAGGTCTTCGAGGTGCCATCAAACTGCTCGGCCACCGACTCGATACCGACCTTGCCCGACTTCAGAAACTCGTTCTGGCCGATCGGGTCGCTCGTGATGTAGATGAACTTGGGGCCCGAAGCATCGCTCGCACCGGTGTCGCCGCCACCCGCGCACGAGGTGAGCAGCAGGGCGCCAGCAGCAGCCCCGGCGACGAGCGCCGCACGCGTGCGGCTCTTGGTGAAGAACATGGGTATTCCTTTCGAGAATAACTGGGGGAATAACAGTGGGAATAAAGTGAAGCTTATGAGCGCAGGGCGCCGAGGGGAACAGTGAGAGGTGATTCACCCTTGCCCGGCATGATGATCCGGCGTTCGGTGACGATCGCCGTAATGAGATCGTGCGGGGTGACATCGAACGCGGGGTTCACCGTGTTCGTGCCCTCGGGGGCGGTGCGTGTGCCGCCGAAACCGCACACCTCAGCCGAGCCGCGATCTTCGATCTCGATGTCAGCGCCAGTTGCGGTCTGCATGTCGATCGTTGACTCGGGGGCGACAACAATGAAGGGCACACCCGCGTGCTTCGCTGCGAGAGCGAGCGAGAACGAGCCAATCTTGTTGGCTGAATCACCGTCGGCCGCGATGCGGTCGGCGCCGATGAAGACTGCGTCTGCGATTCCGCGCGAGAGCAAGAACGGGCCGGCCGAGTCGATGATGAGCCTAAACGGCGCCTCCATGCGCGTAAGCTCCCACGCCGTAAGACGGGCACCCTGCAAGAGCGGCCTGGTCTCGAGAGGCAGGGCCTCCTCGAGCGACCCCTGCTCGAGCAGCGTCTGAATCACGCCGAGCGCGGTGCCGCGCTCAACGGTAGCAAGGCTGCCCGTGTTACAGATCGTCATGACGCGCACGCGATCTTTGCCCGTGAGCTCACGGGTCAGGTCGGCGCCGTAGAGTCCCATCGAGACGCAGGCCGCAATGTCTTCGTCGCGAATAGCGCAGGCCTCGGCGAGCACGGCCGACGGGCCGTCCTCAAGTTTCGTGAGCGCGCGGTCAACACCCCATGACAGGTTCACGGCCGTGGGGCGGGCCTCGCGCAGAATCGCGGCCTGGCGGCGCACTTCAGTGGTGTCGAACTCCTCGTCACCGTTCTCGGCGGCGACGCTCTGCGCGATGAGGGCCACACCGAACGCGCCAGCCACGCCGAGCGCGGGGGCACCGCGCACCGCAAGCCGCTGAATGTCGTCAATGAGGGCGGGCAACTCGGTAACACGCAGCACCTGCACAGAGTGGGGCAGCAGCGTCTGGTCGATCAGCTCGATGGCTCCGTCGACCCAGTCGATCGTGCGCAAGAGGGCTCCTTAATTGTCTTGCCGTGGCAAGGCGCAAGACGCCCCCCGGCACCGATGTCGCAACACTCAAGGGTACCTGACTGTGTGCGTTCGATAAAGCTGGTGTTCCCAGGGTGAAGAAAATCTACAACTGAGGCGCACATTCTGCGCCGTCACACAGGGTTCACCGACTGGTCCTCTGCTGTTCAGGGCACGCCGTGCGCGCCGCTTCCGGGAGCCGGGCGTAGGCGCGTACGGTGAGGGTATCGGGCACCGCCCGATCGAGGAGGCCGGAGCCTTCGGCGTCACGGCCGCCTCGCCCCGCGGGTATTCCTGTAGGAGATGACGATGATGACGCACTCTCTTGAGCGCACCTACGTGCTCGACACCTCGGTCTTGCTGAGTGACCCCCAAGCGCTGTTTCGATTTGCGGAGCACGCCGTGGTGCTGCCGGTGGTGGTGCTCGTTGAGCTTGAGCACAAGCGGCAAGATCTCGAGCTGGGCTATTTCGCCAGGCGGGCACTGCGCAGCCTTGACGCGTTGCGTGCACAGCACGAGCGGCTCGACCGCCCCGTACCGGTGGGCGACGCGGGCGGCACACTGCGAGTCGAACTCAACCACAGCAGCCTGGACGCCCTGCCAAGCGGCATGCGCTTGGGCGACAACGATACCCGCATACTCGCGGTCGCCCAGAACCTCGCGCTCGAGGGGGCGAACGTCACCGTCGTTTCGAAAGATCTGCCGATGCGGCTGAAGGCATCGGCGCTCGGGCTCGGCGCAGAAGAGTACCGCGCAGAGCTCGCCCGCGACGACGCCTACTCCGGCGCGGCCACCATCAATCTTGACGAAGAAGAAATGCGGCTCCTGTGGGAGGCCGAACGCGTCGACGACGTCGATGCGGCGCGCGGCCTGCCGTACGGCACCGGCCTGATTCTGCACTCACCGCGCGGCTCGGCACTCGGCCGCATCGACGGCGACGGCTCACTGCACCTTGTACGCGGCGACCTCGAGGTGTTCGGGGTGACCGGACGCAGCGCCGAACAGCGCCTCGCGATCGACCTACTGCTCGACACCGGGGTCGGCATCGTGTCGCTCGGTGGAAACGCTGGCACGGGCAAGTCAGCCCTCGCGCTCGCTGCTGGGCTCGAGGCGGTGCTCGAGCGGCGCCAACACCGCAAAGTGATGGTGTTTCGGCCGCTGTATGCCGTGGGTGGGCAAGACCTTGGATACCTGCCGGGCGACCGTGAAGAGAAGATGAACCCGTGGGCGCAAGCCGTGTTCGACACCCTCGGCTCGATCGTGTCAGAGAACGTGCTTGACGAGGTGATGGCGCGCGGGCTCGTCGAGGTGCTGCCGCTCACCCACATTCGTGGCCGCTCACTGCACGACGCGTTCGTGATCGTCGACGAGGCGCAGTCGCTCGAGCGCGGCGTGCTGCTCACCATGCTCTCGCGCATCGGGCAGAACTCGCGCGTCGTGCTCACCCACGATGTCGCGCAGCGCGACAATCTGCGGGTGGGCCGCTACGACGGCATCGCGGCCGTGATCGAGAAACTGAAGGGTCACAGGCTCTTCGGGCACGTGACCCTCACGCGCTCCGAACGCAGCGACATTGCGGCGCTCGTCACCGAGCTGCTTGACTAGCTCGCCCGCAGGGTCCGGATCCGGCGCCGCATGATGCAGCGGAGCGCCGGGCCCGGCACCGCGCGTTAGCCCGCGATACACCTGTTAGTTACCTGGCGGCCGCGGCGCCGACACCCGCGACTGGTGAGGTAGAGGAGGCCCGTCAGACGCGGGCGCATCCTCGACAAGAAGGACACACATGACCTCCCAGTCATCCACCGGCGTGCAGCCGGGGCGGGCGCCGCGCGCTCGTCGCAGCACAGTGGCGCTCGCCGTCACCGCCCTCATGGGCGCGGGCCTCGCGCTGCCTACAATCGTGCCCACGGCCGCGCTCGCAAATGCGCCGGAAGCATCGCAGCCAGAGGTGCCCTCGGAGGCGCTCGTTGAGACGGGCAGCACGTGGAAGTACCTTGACGACAACACCGACCCGGCGGGCGGCGACGCCAACCTGCGGGTGTGGACGACCCCCGGTTATGACGACAGCGCGTGGGCGAGTGCCGCGAGCGGCTTCGGCGTGAAGAAGAACGAACTCGCGCAGGTGGGCAGCCACATGCCCAAGACGAAACTTAACCACTACATTGACGGAGTGGGCGCTCCGACGATCCCCACCTACTTCTTTCGCACCACGTTCGATCTCGAGCAGGGCGTAGCCGAGCAGGTGGCGTCACTCACGGGCGAAGTGATTTACGACGACGCCCTCGTGGTGTGGGTCAACGGCGAAAAGGTCGCGAGCTTCGTGGACGGGCGCATCACCGGCACGACAAACAACGAATACGCGGGGGAGGGCAACGGGTCACCCCTCACGAGCGGGTTCTCGGCCGACTCCGACGTGCTGCGAGACGGCACGAACACCGTCGCCGTCGCGCTGTATCAAGATCGCGAGTCGTCGTCTGACGCGTACTTTGACATGTCGAGCCTCACGCTCACCGAGGCTGCCGCGCCGGGAGAGGTCGTTGACGCTCCGCCCACGCGCGTGATTCTCACCCCGACCGAGACTCCGTCGGTTTCGCAGTCGTTCTCGTGGCTCGCGGGCGATGCCTCACACACGAGCGGCCAGGTCGAGATCGGCGCCGTCGGGGCAGACGGCGTAGCGGGTGCGTCACGCGTCGTCGATGCGTACGCCGCGGGCGTCGTTGGCAGCAACCCCAACCAGCACTTCTCTGCCACGGTAGACGGGCTCACCCCCGCCACTGACTACCGCTACCGCGTAGGGCTCGAGGGCAGCTGGAGTGACTGGTACGAGTTCACGACCGAGAACCCTGCGGCAACCGACTTTCAGTTCATTTACTACGGTGACGCACAGATCGGCCTCGACACCACGTGGCCCGAGGTTGTGAAGCAGGCCGAGCAGCGGGCCCCCGAGTCGATCGGCTCGGTGCACGCAGGTGACCTGATCAACACCTCGAGCAACGAGACCGAGTGGACGAACTGGTTCGCTGGCATGGCAAACTCTGCAACGTCATCGAACGTGATGGCGGCCCCGGGTAACCACGAGTACACCGGTGACAAGCTGCTCTCCGCCTGGAAGGCGAACTTCGAGTACCCGCACAACAACCCCCGCCCGGGCACCGTGGGGGAGCTCGCAAACCTCGCACAGGGTGACACGGCCGAGGCGCAGCAGTACGCCGCCTACTTTGAGCACTGGAGTGAGTTTGCGGCCGAGACCGTCTACTACACCGACTACCAGGGCGTGCGATTCATCACGCTCAACGCGACGCGCGACACGACGTTCCTCACCCCCGACAACCTGCCCGGCTGCACCGGCGCCGAGTGCCCGCAGACCAAGGTGGCGAAGCTCTGGACCGAGTACCAGGCTGCTTGGCTTGACCACATTCTCGCCGAGAGCCCGTCGAAGTGGAACGTCGTCACGTTCCACCAGCCGGTCTACTCGACCTCGTCGGGCCGTGACGAGCCGGTGCTGCGCGACGCGTGGGTTCCCGTGTTTGAGAAGCACAACATCGACCTCGTGCTCATGGGCCACGACCACACCTACGCGCGCGGATTCAAGGATTCAAACGCGACAGACACTCCGGGCATCACGACGGGCCCCGTCTATGCCGTCTCGAACTCGGGGGCGAAGCACTACGACCTTGCATCCGAGAGTGACAACGTGTGGACCAAGAACGGCGCCACCCAGGTGCTGCGCGGCGAGGGCGTTACGACCTATCAGGTCGTCGATGTAACCGCCGATCAGCTCGTGTACCGCTCGTACCTTGCGGCGAAGACGAACGACGCTACCACCGACAAGGCAGTGGGCGACCTGTACGACGAGGTCACCGTCACCAAGTACGCGACGGGCGCGAAGTGGGTCACCGAGGCCGGAATCGAAGCACCCGCGGGCCCCGCGCTCTCGGTAGCGGCGGGCGAGATCACCGCTGGTGCAACCGTGCAGCTCACCGGCACGGGCTTCATCGCTGACTCGCAGGTCGAACTTGAACTGCGCTCGGCTCCGGTCAGCCTCGGCAGCCTGGCGGTCGACGCGAACGGAAGCTTCGATACCCAGGTCACGATCCCGGCCGCGACCCCCGCCGGCGAGCACACGATCGTCGCCATGCTTGAGGGCGGTGCTGAGGTCAGCCTCCCCGTGACGGTGACCGCCGCAGGTGGTGCTGGTGCAGAAGGTGGTGCTGGTACCGCAGGCGGTGCTGGTACCGCAGGCGGCGCCGGTACCGCAGGTGGTGCCGGTACCGCAGGTGGTGCTGGTACCGCAGGTGGTGCTGGTACCGCAGGTGGTGCTGGTACCGCAGGTGGTGCTGGTGGCGATGCCGACGCGGGCGCAAAGCCCGAAACACCGGGCACCGGCGGCACCGGCGGCGCGAAGGGCGGCGCACTCGCCGCAACCGGCGCTGACTCCGTCGTGCCGCTCGCGGCAAGTGGCCTGGCGCTGCTGTTCGCGGGAGTGCTGCTCGTAGCGATGCGCCGCAAGCAGCGGGCCCGCGCGTAGCGCACAGATATATGTCACGGAGCTGACCCGGGTCACAACCCGAGAGTCAGTATCGAAATGACGAGTCGGCATGATAAAAACGCATTTATCATGCCGACTCGTCGTTTCGATGCCGTCTGTAAGCGCCGGCCGTAAGCGCCGGCCGTAAGCGCCGGCCGTAACCGCTGACCAGGACCAGCGATTGCGAAGCCCGGGGTCGGCTGCGCCATACTGGTACTTTGCCGTTTGCTAGGTCGCGCGGTCGGCCACAGCCGCCCACGCCACCATGAGGGTTGGGATATCAGTGGGAATTCGTAGCAGCCAGGCCCCCCGCACAGTGGCTCTCGTGTTGGTGGCGCTCGTGCTCGTTGCGCTCAACCTGCGCATCGCCGTCACTACGGCCGCTGCGCTGCTGGTACCTCTCACCGACGCGGGGGCGCTCTCTCCGGCCGCCGCGGTGATCGTCCCCTCGATCCCCACCGCTATCTTCGCGATCGCGGGCGTCGTGACACCGCGCCTCGCCTCGAAGTTGGGCATCGAACACACGATCAAGTGGGGCATGCTCACCCTCACGGTGGGCCTGGCGCTGCGCGTGATCGCAGAGCCGGTCGCGATCGTCGCGGGTACGATCATCGCGACCGGCGGGCTCGCGGTCGTCAACATTCTGTTGCCCGCCGTGGTGCGCTCGCGCTTCCCCGGTCACATCGGCCCCGTCACGACCACGTATTCGATGGCCATGTCGCTGGGCTCGGCAGCAGGGGCCGCGGTGGCGGTGCCTGTGGCCGAGTGGCTGGGATCACCCACGCTGGGGCTCGCGGCGTGGGCGATTCCCGCGGCGCTCGGTTTCGTGGCGTGGACGTTCGTCAGGCCCGTCAAAGCGCACACGCAGGCGACGCCCGGCACCGATCCGGAACCCCCGCTCGCTGCAGCTGCGCCGAAGCCGCCGCTGCCCGCAGGTACCTGGCTGCTCGCGGCCTACTTCGCGCTGCAGTCGCTCGTGAGCTACATCGTGATGGGGTACGTGCCGGCGATCGCGATCGACGCGGGCATCGCGGCGGCACGCGCAGGCCTGCTGCTCGGCATTGCGATGGCGGTGGGTATTCCTGGCACGTTTATCGTCGTGAGCTTCGTGCGCAGCGCGGCCTGGCTCAGGTTTGGGTTCGTGCTGGTGGCCGCCGCGAGCGCCGCGGGCATGCTCGGTCTGCTCGTCGCGCCCGCCCTCGCCCCCGAAGTGTGGGCGGCGCTTCTGGGGCTTGGGATGTGCGTGTTTCCGCTCGTGCTCGCGCTGATCGCGGGCATGGGCGCGAACGCCCGCGAGACCTCCAGGGTCTCGGGCCTCGCCCAGTCGCTCGGCTACACCGTCGCGACGCTCGGCCCGCTGGGGGCCGGGGCGCTGCGGCAGGTATCCGGATCATGGACCGCGGTGCTCATCGGCGTCACCGTGCTGATTGCCGTGCAGTGCGTAGTGGGGCTTGCGCTTACGCAGGTGCTGGCCCGCACAAAGTATGCGGCGCGCTAAGCGCCCTTCACGGTAAACACAAACGACTGAGCCCCAGATCGAGATCTGGGGCCCAGCCGTTTGTTGCAGTGGTGCCTTACTTGGCGACGCCCGGGTGGGTCATCGACAGCAGGTCGAGTGCCTTGTCAAGGTCGGCCTCGGTGACCTCGCCGCGCTCGACATAGCCGAGGTCGATCACGGCGTCGCGCACCGTGATGCCCTTGGCAACCGAGTGCTTCGCGATCTTCGCGGCGGCCTCGTAACCGATGAGACGGTTGAGCGGCGTCACAGTCGACGGACTCATGCCGGCGAGCTCGGCAGCGCGCTCGATGTTTGCCTCGAGACCCTTGATGGTCTTGTCGGCGAGCACGACCGACGCGTTCGACAGCAGGCGAATCGACTCGAGCAGCGCGGTGCCCATGACGGGAATCTGCACGTTCAGCTCGAGCGCACCCGATGCGCCAGCGAAGGCGATCGTCGCATCGTTACCGATGATGCGCGAGCACACCATCAGCACGGCCTCGGGCACCACGGGGTTCACCTTGCCGGGCATGATCGACGAACCGGGCTGCAGATCGGGGATGTGCAGCTCGCCGAGGCCAGTGTTGGGGCCCGAGCTCATCCAGCGCAGGTCGTTGTTGATCTTCGTGAGCGACACGGCGATGGTGCGCAGCGCGCCCGATGCCTCGACGAGACCGTCGCGGTTTGCCTGCGCCTCGAAGTGGTCACGCGCCTCGGTGATGGGCAGACCGGTCGACTGCGCGATCTCGGCAATGACCTTCTCGGGGAACCCAAGGGGCGTGTTGATGCCGGTGCCCACCGCGGTGCCACCCTGCGGCACCTCGGCAACGCGGGGAAGAGCGGCCTGCACGCGCTCAATGCCGTACCGGATCTGTGCGGCGTAGCCGCCGAAGACCTGACCGAAGGTGACGGGGGTCGCGTCCATCAGGTGGGTGCGGCCTGGCTTCACTGCGGTTTTCCACAGCTCAGCCTTTTCTTCGAGCGCCTCTGCGAGGTGCGCGAGTGAGGGGATGAGCTGCTCGATGAGCGCACCGGTTACGGCGATGTGCACCGAGGTGGGAAACACGTCGTTCGACGACTGCGAAGCGTTGACGTGGTCGTTCGGGTGCACGGGCGCGCCCAGGTGCTTCGTCGCGAGGGTTGCGAGCACCTCGTTCGTGTTCATGTTCGACGAGGTGCCAGAGCCTGTCTGGTACGTGTCGATGGGGAACTGATCGTGGTGATCGCCGCCGATGACCTCGTTGGCCGCTTCGACGATTGCGTCGGCGATAGCGCCGTCAAGAATTCCAAGATCCTTGTTAGCAAGGGCAGCCGCGCGCTTAATGCGAGCCAGTGCCACGATCTGGGCGGGCTCGAGGCCCTGCCCCGAGATCGGGAAGTTCTCAACGGCACGCTGCGTCTGCGCAGCGTACAGGGCGTTCTTGGGAACGCGCACCTCGCCCATAGTGTCGTGCTCAATGCGGTACTCGATGTCGCTCATGTCTTCCTTTGTTTGAGGGGATAAAGCTCGGGTTGAGTGAATGTAAGGCGGTAAAGACTAGTGGTTACGCGAACTCGGCCAACGCAATATCAAGATTGCCGAGGGCGGTGACGGGGGCCACCCGACCGTTGTCGAGCTGGTACTGGCAGCCGACGATGCCAAGCTTGCCCGCGGCCACGGCCTCGCTCAGTACGCGCGACGAGCGGATCAGCTGATTGATCGTCGTAACGAGGTGACGACGGCCGACCGCGTTGGCGTCGATCTGTGACGGGTCAACGTACGGCGTTGCGCGGTGCTCCTTAAACCAGACCTGCTGCACGGCGGGCTGAATGAGGGCGAGCTCATCGCGAATCGCTTCGGTGACCTCGGTGGGGTGCGCGCTCGTCTGATCGATGGCGGCGGCCACCGCACCGCACGAGTCGTGCGCCAGGACGACGATCACAGCAGAACCGAGAACCGCGACGGCGTACTCGAGCGTAGCCACCATGTTCATGTTGGCTACCTGGCCAATGTTGCGGGCAACGAATAGGTCGCCCAGGCCGCAGTCGAAGAGCATCTCAGCGGCAACTCGCGAGTCAGCACAACCGAGAAACGCGGCGTTGGGCGCCTGACCAGTCGCCAGCTCGTGGCGCCTGTCGGTGTCTTGGTTGTTGTGACGCAGGGTGTCGTTCATAAACCGCTCGTTACCGGCGGCCAGTGCGTCCCATGCTTCTTGCGGAGTTACGCGAGGTGCGTTCATCTGCTGCTCCCTTGTGTGTTGTGTGAATTGGGTCTGTGTGGGCTCCTGTTACTGGAGCGAGCGTGCCACCTCTGCCGCGAGCACGCGTATGTTGCCGGGAGTGTCGGTGCCGTAGACGAGCACCGTGTCGCCGTTAATCTCGCCCTCGAGCCCAAAGAGCATATTGCTCGAGTCGGGGTCGCGCTTCGGATAGTCATAGACCGTCCAGTTCACCCCGCCGAGTTCTTCTGCGCCCGTGGGTGGCTGGTTCTCGAGCTGTTCAAACGCCCACTCCTCGTCAACGGGGGAGCCGTCGGCGGTGAACCCCTGGGCTACGGCGGCGTACGCCTCGTCAGCGGTTGTGTAGTTGATCTGCCACCAGGTGACGTCGCCGCTGTGGCGCAGCTGCGCCAGCTTTGCGAGCCAGCCCTCGGGTACTACGGGGGCCGCGAACGCGCGCCCCGTGCCGGGGGCCGCCTGCTCGGCAAGCTGTGTGACGTCGACCGAGTAGTCCTTGTACGTGTCGGTGCCGCGCGGCACCCCCAGGTACATGATTGCGACGACGCCGAGTGACACGATAAGTGAGAACACAAGGTTATTGACCGTCTTGCGTTTCTTATACAGGTACGAGTCGGTCGCCTTACGGTGGGCCGTCTCTGCGGGCGTTTCGGGGCGCCCGAGCTCTGCTACGACGACGGGCGCCTTGTTCTTCTTCGCCATTCTTACGCGCCGGCCTCGCCGGTGTGCCCGGTAGCACCCTGCTCGCTCTGCGCGCCGCGGCGCGCGGCTTCGAGGCGCTGGCGTGCGCCGAGCAGCCACTCTTCGCAGCGTGCGGCGAGGGCTTCGCCCCGCTCCCACAGCGCGAGCGACTCTTCGAGCGAGATGCCGCCCTGCTCAAGTCGACCAACGACCTGAATAAGCTCGTCGCGTGCCGCTTCGTAGCTCAGGGACGCCTGATCCGGTGCCACAGTCTCTGCCATGACTACAAGCTTACCGCGCACCCCTGACAGCGGCGTGACGCCCCGGGCGCAGCCGCCCGGGCGCTGCGCTTACGGTGTTGCGGTCACGGCGTCACGGTCGCGCGCAGCTGGCCGCCCGCGACCGTGAGCCGCATCACGGTCGCGGCGGGGGCATCTGCGGGTGAGCGTACGACAGCCCCCGGCTCGCCGCCCGCCATGATGGTTTGTGCAATCGCGTAACCGCGCTCGAGCGTTGCCTGGGGTGAGAGCGCCGTGAGACGCGCCCGTGTCTGCTCGAGGGACTGCGCGCGGTCAGCCACGGCGCGGTCGGCGAGTTCGGCGCCGCGCGCGGCCCAGCGCACGAGTTCGTCTGCGCGCTCATCGATGCTGCGCTCGGGCTGCGCGAGCACGGGGCGTGCACGCAATTGCGAGATGCGGTCTGACTCGTGCGCGATGAGCTGGCTGAGCCGCGCGCTCATGCGGGCGCGGGCCTGATCGAGGCCCGCGAGCTCCTCGCCCACGTCGGGTACCACGCGCTTGGCTGCGTCGGTGGGGGTTGAGGCACGCAGATCGGCCACCTCGTCGAGCAACGGCCGGTCGGCCTCGTGTCCGATCGCGCTGACAATGGGGGTCGTGGCGGCGGCGGCGGCGCGCACGACCCGCTCGTCGCTAAACGGCAACAGGTTTTGAAAGTCGCCGCCGCCGCGCGCGACGATGATCACGTCGACGGCGGGGTCACGGTCGAGCGCTTCAATACCCGCCGAGACCTCTGTCGCGGCACGATCGCCCTGCACCGCGGCGTAGTGAATCTTGAATTGCACGCCGGGCCAGCGCAGGGTGGCGTTGCGCACGACATCTTTTTCGGCGTCTGAGTCGCGACCGGTGACGAGCCCGATGAGACCGGGAAGAAAGGGCAGCGCGCGTTTGCGCTCGGGTGCAAACAGCCCCTCGGACAGCAACTGGCGACGCAGTCGCTCGAGTCGCTCGAGGAGTTCGCCAAGCCCCACATGCGACAGGTCAAACACCTGCACGGTGAGGGAGCCGCCCTTGACCCAAAAGTTGGGTTTGACGAGGGCGATGACGCGGTCGCCCTGTGAGAACTCGCTCGTGAGTCGGCTCGCGACCGAGCGCCACACGGTGAAGCTGACGGTCGCGTCTTGGCTGAGGTCTTTGAGCTTGCCGTAGACGTGGCCCCCGCGTACCTGCCACTGGGTTACCTCGCCCTCGATCCATACCTGCCCGAGCCGGTCGACCCAAGCGGCGATCTTCTCGCTCATCAGCGCGACGGGCCACGGGGTGTCGCGGGTCGCGGGGGAGTTTGCTGCCTCAGCCATGCCCGTAAGCCTAGCTTCAGCCACCGACAGCCACCGACAGCCACCGCCAGCCACCACTGGCCAGCGTGCCCCCGGCGCAGAGCGCGTGCTCAGACCCAAAGCGTAGACTTACAGCCATGACCGTGACTGCCATGACCCCGAACCCGCGCACCCTGGGTGCGCCCGTTGTGAGCCTGGCGATGCCTCGCGTGCGTCGCCAGGAGGGCCGGCTCAAAAACAACCCCGTAGACGGCGCCAAGAAGATTCTGCTCGCGGCCCCCCGCGGCTACTGCGCTGGCGTAGACCGCGCGGTGGTGGCCGTCGAGAAAGCGCTCGAGCGCTACGGCGCTCCCGTGTACGTGCGCAAGCAAATCGTGCACAACGTGCACGTGGTGCGCACGCTCGAAGAAATGGGCGCGATCTTTGTTGAAGAGGTCGATGAAGTGCCCGAGGGCGCGAACGTCGTGTTCTCGGCGCACGGCGTGTCACCGGCGGTCGTGAACGAGGCTGAAGATCGCGGCCTGCACGCCATCGACGCGACATGCCCGCTGGTGACTAAGGTGCACCGCGAGGCCGTGCGATTTGCGCGCCAAGACATGGAGATCTTGCTTATCGGTCACGAGGGGCACGAAGAGGTCGAGGGCACGGCGGGCGAGGCGCCCGAGCACGTGACCATCGTCAATTCGCCCGAAGACGTCGACACCCTCGAGGTCAAGGACCCAGATAACCTGGTGTGGCTCTCGCAGACCACGCTCTCGGTGGACGAGACGATGGAGACCGTGCGCAGGTTGCGCGCCAAGTTTCCTAACCTGCAAGACCCGCCGAGCGAAGACATCTGCTACGCGACGCAGAACCGACAGGGCGTTATTAAAGAGATCGCGCCGCAGTCTGATCTGGTGCTCGTAATCGGTTCACGCAACTCGTCAAACTCGGTGCGTCTCGTCGAGGTTGCGCTCGAGTACGGCGCTAAGTCGGCGTACCTCGTTGATTACGCGAGCGAGGTGAAGCAGGAGTGGCTCGATGGCGTCAAGACGATCGGTGTATCGAGCGGCGCTTCGGCCCCCGAGGTGCTCGTGCAAGAGCTGATCGACGACCTCATCGACGCCGGGTATGCAGATATTCAGGCGGTCATGACGGCAGAAGAGGACCTCGTGTTCTCGCTGCCCAAGGAGCTGCGTCAAGACGCCTCGGGCAACACCGACGCGCGGGCCCTCGGCGGCCGCGTGCGCTAGCGGCCCGACACCTGCACGACTACGGCTCGCTCACGCGCGCGAGCAGCTCGGTGAGCAGCGCCTCGGCGACCGGCGCCGGGAGCTCCTCGACGAGCGCCATCAACGGCGCCATTTTGCGCGGCAGCTTCGTACCACCGGCACCAGCTGCGCGCAGGATCGCCCACGCCGCCGCGGGGCCCGGCACACGCTGGGTCCCGGCGCGCGCGGGCCGACCATACCCGAGCAGCCGCAAAGCCGCGAGCGCGAGCGCGGGGTTCGGGCGGGGCTTGCCTCGGACGGCGTCGGCTGCCGTGCGTACGGCAGCGATGAGGTCTGCAAGCGTGTGCTCGGTCACCGGGGTGACGGTGAGGTGCACACTGTGCGGCAGGCGCACACCGTTCGCCTGGGTGAAGCCGGGCTGGTGCTGAAGCCGGTAACCTAGCCGCGCCATCTCGTCAGCCAAGTGGTGCGGGTCGACCTGCGCGTGAGCCGGGAGCGAGGCATCTGCCACGAACGCGACCGCTGGGCCCGTAGGCGTGCCCCACACGCTCAGCCCAGGCACGCCATTCACCGCACGAATGATCGCTTCGACTGACCGCGCACACGACGCGGTGAGGTCTGCAAACCCGGTCTCACCGAGTCTGCGCGTGATCGCCCACGCTGCCGCGAGTGGCGAAGCAGAGCGCGAGCCCATCAGTGTCGGGTTCACCACCGGGTAGCCGGGCCAGCTGGTGGTGGCGAAGAACTGCGCGCGGTGGCGGGCTCGCCCGCGGTGCAGTAGCACCGAGACGCCCTTGGGGGCGTAGCCAAACTTGTGCAGGTCAGCAGATATGCTCGTGACGCCCCGCACGCGAAAGTCCCACGCCGGCATCTCGGGCCACCACGGCAGCACGAGGCCACCGAAGCAGGCGTCCACGTGGCACGAAACGCCAAGCCGGTCTGCGGCTGCCGCCACCTCGGCCACCGGATCGAGCGCGCCGCTCGGGTATGCGGGGGCCGAGACGACAACGAGCGCGACGTCTGCGCCTAGCCGCGCGATCACATCCTCCGCCACCACTGACCCGTCGGGTGCGCAGGGCACCCCATCGAACTCGAGATCGAAGGCGAGGGCCGCCTTACGAAATGCCGCGTGTGCCGTCTCTGGGGCGACAATGCGCGGACGCCGCACGCCCGCGTCGGCCGGCTGCGGGTGACGCCTGCGCCACAGGTCGCGCGCGGTCTTCACCGCGAGCAGGCAGCTCTCTGTGCCGCCGCTCGTGACACTGCCGACGACGCGGCCGCCGTCGAAGGGGCTGCGCCGCTCGCCGCCCAGCGCCTGTCGCATAAACCGTACGAGGTCGCGCTCCATCACTGCGATCGACGGAAATGTGGTGGGGTCTAGGCCGTTGAGCGGCCGGGCGATCTCTGCAGCGGCACCCGCGAGCGCATCGAGCGCGGCCTGGCCCGAGTCGTACACGTACGACAGTAGCCGGCCGCCGTGCGTCGGCGCGTCTTTGGCGCGCAGCGCTCGCAGCTCGGCGAGGATCGCCAGCCCCTCGTCGTCGGTACCGCCCTGAGCACAGGCGCCCTGAGCCCGGCTTTCGTCACCGCCGTTGTGCGGGCGTGCGCTCATGCGCGCGCACCCGTGTTCTGTGCGATGTCGGCTTCGCGTAGCCGGTACCGCGACAGCGTCGCGAGGCTCGCAAGCATCAAGAGCGCGGGCACCACGCTAAACGAGAGCGCGATACTGACGACAGCGGCGCCCGGTTGTGCGACCGCGGGGTCTCCCGCCACCGATTCAATGTATCCAGAGGTCGCGAGCATGATGGTGAGTATGGTCGCGCCCAGTGCCATGCCCGCGGTCTCGCCCGCCGTCCACACCCCACCAAACACCCCCGCGCGGGTGTCGCCGTCGTAGCTGATCACGTCGGGCAGCATCGCCATCGGCAGCGACTGCATGCCGGCGTAGGCGGCGCCAGCGACCGCGACGGGCGCGAGGATCCACCACCCGGGCACCCAGATCATCGGGGTCAGCGCGAGAGCCGCGACAAGAAATAGTGTGCTCGCGAGACGAAACGCACGCTCCTTGCCGGTGCGGTCGGCGAGTCTGCCCCACAGCGGTGCGACAAATAGTGCGGGGGCAATGAGGGCCAGAAATAGCGGGGTCACGGCGCCCTCGTTGCCCAGGATCCAGCGGGCGACAAACTGGGCGCTCGCGAGCATCATGCCCGTCGCGAGACCCTGCAGCACGAACGTCGCGAGCAGCGCACGAAACGGCTGGCTTTGCCGCAGCGCGGTGAATCCGTCACGATAGTGCGCAAGCGAAAAGACCCGCGATGCCCCGTGCGCACCGGCCACGAAACCGAATGAACCGCTCGCGGCCCGCGGCACGACGGTAGACGCCACGAAGAGCCCCGTTCCCAACACGACGGCCGCCACGACTCCCATCGTGAGGTAGCCAGCGTAGGGGCTTTCCGGAAACAGGCCGCGCAGCTCGGGCCCGCCCGCACCGAACAGCAAGATCGCAAACGTGAGCACGACCACCCGCCAAGTGAGTAGCCGAGTGCGCTCGTGATACCCGTCGGTGAGCTCGGCGGGCAGCGCAATGTAGGGCACCTGAAACAGGCTGAAGCAGGTGGCGGCAGCCACAAACGCGACGAGCACCCAGAGAGCCGAAAGCGGCGGCGCGAGGCCAGCTGGCACGGCGAAGGTGAGCGCAAACGCGATGGGCAGGCCCACGACGCCCACCAGCATGGGGCCGCGCCGTGATCCGGAGCTGCGCAGCGCGCGGTCGCTCAGTGCGCCGATCACCGGGTCGATGAGCACGTCCCAGATCTTGGCGACGGTGATGATCGCGCCAGCGGCCAGCGCCGTGATACCGAGCGAGTCCGTCATGTAGTAGACGAGCACGAGCCCGGGCAAGGTGGCGAAACCGCCGGTGCCGAGCGAGCCCGCGGCATAGCGAGAGATCACTCCGCGAGACAGCCTGGGCGCCGGGGAGTTCGTCGTTGAATCCATGCGCCCAGGCTACTCCGCGTAGGGGTGCAGCGTGGCAGCGGCGCGCGCTACATCTGCATGTCCTTGATGTACGCGAACATCTTGTCGAGCGATCCGTTGGGGTCGGCGTCAAGCTGCTGCATAATCTCGGGTGCGCCCGCAAACATGGCGACCGTGGGCACGATCAACACGATGAGCACCGCAATTGCGCCCGCCGTGAGCGGCACCCAGAACGCGAGCCTGCGCGCGCGCATGCGCTGAATCGAGTAAATCAGCGTCACCGCGAACAAAGCGAGCACCGCGATGCCCGTGCCGGTGCCGAGAGGCTTCACCCACTCGGCGAGCGTCGCGTGCTCGAGACCAATCATGGCCCCCACGAGGCGCAGCTGCGACTCGAGCGCAAACATCGAGCTCGCGATGCTCAGGGTGCTGTACGCGGCAAGCACGAGCAGACCGATCGTGATGACGCGGTCGGCGATGCGCGGCTTTGGCGCGCTGGGCTTCGCTGCCGCGCCCGGCACGCTGCCCTGCTGGGGAGCGACGCCAGAGGCCCCGGCCCCCGGCGCGCGGTATGGCGCCCCGGGGGTGCTGGGACCCTGCGCTTCGGGTGCCTGAGCTCCGGATCCCTGGGGGCCGGTGCTTTGCGCCCCGGGCCCGGCGGCGGGTGTACCGCTGGGGCCGGATCCGGCGCTAGCCCCGCCTTCGGCACGACCACCCGAGGCCGATTTGGCCCCGCGCTTAGGTAGCCCCGCGCCGAGGTTATGCGGCACACCGGGGAGCGACTGGGCCGCGCCACCGGGAGCGGCGGCGGGATGCGTCGCGCCGGAGTGAGTGGCGCTAGCGTCGTTGGTGTCGTCGCTCGCGCCCTCGGGCTTCCACTCCCAGCCCTCGGGGGCAAGCTCGCCATAGGCAGGCTTGGGCCTTGAGACCGGCGGGGGCGTGGGCTCCTCGGGAGCAGCCGAGTCTTGCGGGGTCGCGGGGCCGTCTGTCACTACGCGCTCACCGACTTGCCTGCCGAGCCGAGCTGCTCAGCAGCCAGCGCGATACGCGCCGCCATACCGGTCTCTGCTACCTTGCCGTAGGCGCGGGGGTCGTACTGCTTCTTGTTGCCGACCTCACCGTCAATCTTGAGCATGCCGTCGTAGTTCTTGAGGACATAATCAACGAGCGGGCGCGAGAATGCGTACTGCGTGTCGGTGTCGATGTTCATCTTGATGACGCCGTTGCGCACAGCCTCGGCGATCTCCTCAGCAGAGGAGCCCGAGCCGCCGTGGAACACGAGGTCGAGGGGCTTAGCCGCGGTGCCGTACTTCTCGGCAAGACCCGCCTGGATGTCAGCGAGCAGCTCGGGGCGCAGCTTCACACCGCCGGGCTTGTAGACGCCGTGCACGTTGCCGAAGGTGAGGGCCGTGAGGTAACGGCCCTGCTCGCCGAGGCCGAGCGCCTCGACCGTGGCGATGCCGTCTTCGAGCGTCGTGTAGAGGCTGTCGTTGATCTCGTGGGTGATGCCGTCTTCTTCGCCGCCCACGACGCCGATCTCGACCTCAAGAATGATGCCGGCAGCCGCCATGCGGGGCAGCAGACCCTTCGCGATCTCGAGGTTCTCGCCGAGGGGAACGGCCGAGCCGTCCCACATGTGCGACTGGAAGTAGGGCAGACCGTCGCCGTTCTTGACGCGCTCTTCGCTCGCGGCGAGCAGCGGCAGCACGAAGCTGTCGAGGTGCTGCTTGGGGCAGTGATCGGTGTGCAGGGCAACGGTGATGTCGTAGGCCTTGGCGACTTCTTCGGCGTACTTAGCAAACGCGAGTGCGCCGCCAGCACGGTTCTTGACGGTGTGACCCGCGAAGTAATCGGCGCCGCCAAAGCTGACCTGAAGAATACCGTCTGACCCGGCCTCTGCGAAGCCCTGCAGGGCAGCGTTCAGAGTCTGCGAGCTTGATACGTTGACCGCGGGGAACGCGAACGCTCCAGCCTTTGCGGTGTCGATCATTGCTGCGTATTGTTCCGGGGTTGCAACGGCCATGAGGGCTCCTTGAGGGGTGAGAGAGTGAGTTACTACTACGCCACTTGTTCCATACCACGCGGTTCGGCGCTGGACCGCGTTCGTACTCCAGTCTAGGCGGTAGACTTGAGGCCATGACTGAACCACGATCTCTCGGCGATTGGCAGCCTGACCGTAACCTCGCAATGGAACTGGTGCGCGCGACTGAAGCGGCGGCCATGCGGGCGACTCCCTGGATCGGGCGCGGCGACAAGAACGCAGCTGATGGTGCGGCGGTCGATGCGATGCGACGCTTCCTCTCCACCGTCAACATGAACGGCACCGTTGTGATCGGTGAAGGCGAGAAAGACGATGCGCCGTGGCTGTACAACGGCGAGCAGGTGGGCAACGGTGAGGGCGCCGAGTGTGACGTCGCGGTTGATCCGATCGATGGCACGCGCCTGGCCGCAGAGGGTCGCCCCGGTGCGCTCTCGGTGATCGCGGTGGCCGATCGCGGCAGCATGTACGACCCCTCGGCCGTGTTCTACATGGACAAGCTCGTGTGCGGCCCCGAGGGCGTGGGCGTGGTTGACATCAACCGTCCCATTGGCGAAAACATTCGCGCACTCGCTCGCGCTAAGAAGGTCGACGTGTCTGACATTCGTGTCGCCGTGCTCGACCGCCCCCGCCACGATCAGCTCATCACTGACATTCGCGAGGCGGGTGCTGGCACGCGGCTCATCATGGACGGCGACGTCGCGGGCGGAGTCAACGCGGCACGCTGGGACTCGCGCATTGACATGTGCGTAGGCATTGGTGGCACCCCCGAGGGCATCATCACCGCGTGCGCAGTGAAGGCGCTCGGCGGCGTGATTCAGGGTCGCCTGTGGCCGAAGGATGACGAAGAGCGCGAGCGCGCCCTGGGCGCCGGCCACGATCTCGACCGCGTGCTCGAGGCAAACGATCTCGTTGCGAGCGACAACTGCTACTTCGTGGCGACCGGCATCACGTCGGCCGACTTCGTTGACGGCGTGCAGCGCCACGGCCCGTTCGTGCGCGCAGAGAGCATCGTGATGCGTGCGCACTCGGGCACCATTCGCCACGTCATCAGCGACATGGACCCCACGCGCTGGAACTAGCGCACACGCCACAGGCTATTGACCTGCGGTAGAACTTCGCCCCCGATGCTCACTGAGCGCCGGGGGCGAAGTGTTTCAGCCGTCAGCTAGAGGGCCTCCACTTCTTCGAGCATGCTGGCGTCGTAGGTTTCGACGTCGCGCAGGCTCCGCTCGACCGCGCGGGTGCGCACGCCGACCTGCTGCACCGTGTTTTGGGCGGTCGCGAGCTGCTTCTCGAGTTTGTCCCACACCTGGCCGTACTTCTGAAACTCGGCCTTCGCGGCTCCCAGTACCTTCCATACCTCAGAGCTGCGCTGTTCGATCGCGAGGGTGCGAAACCCGAGCTGCAGGCTATTGAGTAGCGACATCAGCACGGTGGGACCTGCGACGGTCACGCGGTACTCGCGCTGAATCTTGCTCGCGAGCCCCGGCCGCCGAATAGCTTCAGCAAACAGCCCCTCGGTGGGCAGGTACATGATGGCGAAGTCGGTTGAGAACGGCGGGTGCACGTACTTGTCGTGAATCAGCTTCGCCTGCGTGAGGATCACCTTTTCGATGGTGCGGCCAGCGAGCTGCACCGCCTCGGTGTCTCCCGACTCTTGCGCCTCGAGCAGACGCTCGTAGTCTTCTTGCGGAAACTTCGAGTCGATCGGCAGCCACACGGGCACGTTACTGTCGTCGCGTCCGGGCAGCTTAATGGCAAACTCGACGCGCTCTGCCGTATCGGGGCGCACGGCCACGTTCTCTTGATACTGCTCGGGGGTGAGCATGTCTTCGAGCTGGCGGGCCAGCTGGACCTCGCCCCAGCTACCGCGGCTCTTCACGTTGGTGAGCACGCGCTTAAGCCCGCCCACGTCTGAGGCGAGCGTCTGCATTTCACCGAGGCCCTTTTGTACCTGCTCCAGGCGCTCGCTCACGAGACTAAACGATTCGCCGAGTCGCTTCTCGAGCGTGCCCTGCAACTTCTCGTCGACGGTCTCACGCATCTTTTCAAGCTTCGCTTCATTGCCCTGGCGCATTTTTTCGAGCTCGATACCGAGGCTGCGCCGCAGATCTTCGAACCGGCCCTCGACCGACTGCTGAAACTCAATCTGCGACTGCACGTGCGCCTGTGACGTCGTATGCATGCGGTCGTTCAAACCCACGAGTGATCGTTCGAGTAGGTCGCGCTGTTCGAGGGCTGCGCCCTGACGCGACTCTCGATCGCGCGCGAGCTCACTGGCCTGGGTTTGGCTCACCGCGAGCAGCCTGGCGTCGAGCTGCTGCTGCCCGGCCGCGATCGCCTGGTTGATTTCGCCGCGCAACAGCGCAAACTCTTGCCGTAGCTCAGGCCCCAGTGAGGCCGACCCGCCTCCGGGTGCTTGCCCCGGTTTGTAGCGCAGCAGCACCACGGCGAGCACCGCGATGAGCAGCAGTAGGTTCGCCGCGAGCAGCGTGATGACAAGGGCATCCATAGCGTCCCAGCCTTTCGAAATCGGTGTTGTGCCAACGCTACTGGCCACCACCGACACGGGCGCTTCGAGACACCGGCTGCGGGGAGCACAGGGCATGATCCGGAGCAAACAAGCCGCGCACGGCGGGCGCCCGAGGCTACAGCTTGAGCGGAATTGCCTTGAGCGTGTGCAGCTTCACGCCCGTGGCCTTCACGAGCTCGGCGATGCTGGCAGCGCCGTGGCGCCGAGCAGCGTCGATGACGATCGCGGCGCAGGCTTCGGCGTCGGCACTCGCGTTGTGGTGCGCGAAGTCGCCGTATCCTGCGGCCGCAGCCGCGAGTGGTAGCCGATGCGACGAGAGCTCGTAGGTCTTGCGTGAGACCTGCACACTACAGAGATAGCGCAGCCCCGGCACCGGGGTGACGGTCTCGGCGCAGGCCGTGCGAATCACGCTCATATCGAAGCTGGCGTTGTGCGCCACGGCCACGTCGTCGCCCAGAAAATCACGCAGGTCGCCGAGCTGCGCCGCCCAGTCTGGGGCGTGCGCGACCATCGCGGGGGTGATGCCGTGAATCTTGATGTTGAAGGGCTGAAATTCGGCGTGTGAGGCCGGTGGTTTGATGAGCCAATCGGCGCGCTCGACGACGAGCCCGTCGCGCACGCGCGCGAGCCCGACCGAGCACGCCGAAGAAGCGTGGCCATTTGCGGTCTCAAAATCGATGGCGGTGAAGTCTACGGGCACACGTAAAGCGTGCCACACACCTCTGACAGTTCTTACAGCGCTCGCGCCGGGTAGAATGGTCGATCGTGGCTCTAACTATCGGAATTGTCGGACTCCCTAACGTAGGCAAGTCGACCCTGTTCAACGCTCTTACGCACAACGACGCGCTCGCGGCGAATTACCCGTTCGCCACGATCGAGCCGAACGTTGGCGTCGTCAACCTGCCCGACCCCAGGCTGAACAAGCTCGCCGAAATCTTCGGCTCTGAGCGTCTGTTGCCCGCGCCCGTCAGCTTTGTTGATATCGCGGGCATCGTACGCGGCGCGAGCGAGGGTGAGGGGCTCGGCAACCAGTTCCTCGCCAACATTCGTGAGGCAGACGCCATTGCGCAGGTCGTGCGCGGGTTTCAGGACCCTGACGTCGTGCACGTTGACGGCGATGTGAACCCCGCCAGTGACATGGAGACGATCAACACCGAGCTGATCATCGCCGATATGCAGACCCTCGATAAGGCCCTCCTGCGCTTTGAGAAGGAGCTCAAGAACCGCAAGATCGAGGCCTCGGTCGTCGCGACGGCGAAGACCGCTCGCGCGGCGCTCGATGAGGGCAAGCTGCTTTCGCAGACCGACATCGACCTCGAAGACATTAGCGAGCTCGGGCTGCTCACCGCGAAGCCGTTCCTCTACGTCTTTAACGTCGACGAAGAGGTGCTGCAGGACTCGGCGCGTCTCGAAGAGCTCGCGGCGCTCGTGGCGCCCGCGAAGGCGATCTTCCTCGACGCCAAGATCGAGAGCGAGCTCATCGAGCTCGACGACGAAGACGCCGCCGAGATGCTCGCGTCGATCGGCCAAGAGGAGAGCGGCATTAGCCAGCTCGCGCGCGTCGGCTTCGACACCCTCGGCCTGCAGACCTACCTCACCGCGGGCCCCAAGGAGGCGCGTGCGTGGACGATCCGCAAGGGCGCGACCGCGCCGCAGGCAGCCGGCGTGATTCACGGCGACTTCGAAAAGGGCTTCATTAAGGGCGAAATTATCTCGTTCGAGGATCTCGTCGAAGCCGGATCGGTGGCCGAGGCACGCGCCAAGGGCAAGGCCCGCATGGAGGGCAAGGAATACGTGATGCAAGACGGCGACGTCTGCGAGTGGCGTTTTAACGTCTAGTCGCGTTCCGCTTTAACGTCTTGTGCAAGCGCCGGATCCCGCTGCGGGGTTTGGCGCTTTTCCTTTGGACTGGACCTTTCGTCGCTGGTTGGATCAAAAACCATTTGATTGTTAATACGTTCTTGCGTACTGTCATCTTTGTGGATGACAAAACGTTCCTGGATGAACTCAGGCAAGAGATTCAAGATCTCGCGACGAGGGTGGCTTCGTTGGAGAAAGCGGCCGCGGATGAGCGGCCTGAGCAGGCCAGTAAGGAATCGCCTGCGCTCAAGCCGGGAGATGAGTTCTGGGCACTGTCGGGGTTGAAGACCAGACTGGGGGAGCACCCATCAACGGAACAGGGCGCGGTGGCTCTGGTAGGTGCGGTGACGCTTCCGACCGGTGCGCCAGTTGCGTGGCAGCAGACAGCGGGAACCGCAGGACTCTTCGAGGTGGAGTGGGACGGGCACGCGGCAGCATTCGCCGCGTTAGGGCACCCGGTGCGTCTGGAACTCTTGCGTCATATTCTTTCTGGCGTTCATGCCACTGCAGAGCTCGCGTCGATTGAATCGCTAGGCACGACGGGGCAGCTGCATCATCACCTGCGGCAACTGCTGTCGAGCGGCTGGCTGAAGCAGAGTGGCAGAGGCAGTTATGAAGTTCCACCCGCCCGCATGGTGCCTTTGTTGGTCTGCCTTGTCGCTGCGGAGGGCTGATGCGTCTTCTCCTGCGGATTTATCGTGTGCGTGGAGTGATTCTTCTTATCGCAGTAGCGCTGTGCTTGCTGGGGGCGCTTCGTCGGTTCCTGCCAGAAGGCGAGGTGATTGAAGCGACCTTTCTAGTGCTGTCGTGGCTGGGAATTGCTGGCCTGCTGATTGCCGTGCTTGTGGCCATGCCTGCAGCGAGGTTACTACCAGAGTACGGATCAATCAGCGTCGTTTCCCCTGTGGCTGGTCGCTGGCTAGGTATGAATAGTCCGGTCGATAACGTCCCCAGCCACGGAGTCCGTACTTATGGCCAGGCTTACGCAATTGACTTGGTTTATGAGCCCGTAGGCAAGAAGCGCCCAGCGTTTGGGGCGGGCCCAGCTATGCGGTCTCCCGAAGAGTACCCCGCATTCGGCCAGCCCGTTCGTGCGATGGTTGACGGTGAAGTTGTAGCTGTGCTGGACACGCTGCGTGATCACCGCGCACGTTCACGTATGAGAGGCATCATGTACATGATGATCGAGGGTGCGATTCGTGAGCTAGCTGGACCGAAGTTCATCATTGGCAACCACGTGACGATCCGCAGCGATGATGGAGTTTTTGCAGTATTGGCGCATATCAAGAATGGGTCGGCGCTCGTGAACGTAGGAGATCGAGTCCGTGCTGGCCAAGAGGTTGCCGAATGTGGAAATTCGGGGCACAGCAGCGAACCACATGTGCACGCGCAGCTGATGGATCGGCGCTCAGCATGGACTGGGCAAGGTGTCCCATTTTCCTTCATAGATGTGCGGATCGGGGACACTGAGCAGCTGCAAAATGCCCTCCCCGGCAATCTCCAGCATGTGACTATTGATATGCCCACGTCTGTTCCGGCGCGACCGGCCAAAACCTCAAAGGAATAAGCAGTGGATCCTGTATCACTCATTTTCGGTGCGTCTATCGCGTCTGCTGTCTGGATATCCCTTCTGCCGCGAACTCGACGAAAATGTCCACAGTGTGAGTCGGCCGGCCTCGACTAAATGGACGTGAAAGTGATTGACTTGACTTAGCGCCCCATGCTTAACCTGGGTGGTTCCACTGCAAAGGTTGCTATCTGTGGGCACTGCTGCGAGTGGCGTTTTAACGTTTAGTCGCGTTTGGCTTTAACTTTTGGCGGAGGGAGCAGTGTTGCCGGCTGGCTTGCGCGGTGCCGTACAGCAGCCTCCATGCTACGGTTATTGACATCATGATCAGCTCGTTGCCGCAAGGCGCGGGCTGATTTTCTTGTCGCAGAGGGCGTGAACGTGGAGTACACGAAGGCGTGGCTGCCGCTCGATGAACAGCTCGAACGGCTCATTGCGCGTGGATTCTATGTCGAAGACCGCGCTCGTGCGGTCAGGGTACTTGAGGCGATTGGGTACTACCGTCTGACTGGCTACCTAATACCCCTATTTGGAGACGGAGCAGTACTCCGATGACGAAGGCCGCGTGGGTACGCGAGTGCTGAGCAAGTACCGGCCAGGTACGACGCTGCAACATGCTGAGGCAATCATCGACTTTGACCGGCAGCTGAGACTTCTAGTCTTGGAAGGAGTCGAACGCATTGAAATTGCTGTCCGTATGAGGACTGGCTACTTCCTCGGGCGCACCTCTGCATTCGCGCACGAGGACGCAGCTTGCTTCGACGACTTATTACTTGCTCAAACACTGACAGTCGCGAGCCTCAGGCGAGTAAGCATGTTCAGTGGCTGGAACGCGTTAAATCGCGCCGAGATAGTTCTGATGAGCAATTCGTTGCCCACTTTCGCGACAAGTATGACGACCGCATGCCGGTCTGGGCGCTCACCGAGCTCTTGGAACTGGGCCACCTCTCACCGCTCTACCGAGACATGCTGCAGAAGGATGCTGAGGAACTCGCGGCGGCGTTCGGCGTGCCGAGGACGAAGATAATGACCAGCTGGCTTGCCAGCATGAACTATGTGCGGAACGTCGCGGCTCACCACGCTCGGCTCTTCAACAGGAAACTCCAGCACGCACCCTCACATCCCAGAATGGGGACGCTACAGGCGCTCGATCATCTCAGCGCTCCTGGAACACCCAAAGCTGACTTCGGCACGTGTAACGCGCTCGCGATCATCGCATACCTCCTCCAAACAATCGACCTGGAATCGAGCTGGGCCCGAAATCTAGCGGGCCTCTTTCGCTCCCTCCCGACGTCGCACGCGTTGACGCTTCAATCGATGGGCGTACCCGAGGGCTGGGAGAGGCTGGAGCTTTGGCGAGCCTGAGCTGATCCAGGATGAGTGTGCTGCTCTAGCTCCTGGAGTTGGCTCACCAACGAGGTGCGGCTCGCACCATCCCCGACCTTCCGGCGTTTTCGTCAGGGTACATCACGAGACATTGGGGGTTCAGACCCGTCTCTTTTGGCTGAACGACCTGCTATGCGCCGTCGGGGTGGTTCCCAGTCGAACGAAGAAATGCTTGCGCAGCAAATCATCGGATGCGTATCCAACAGCGTGACTGACAGCAGACACGGACAGGTGCCCCTGCTCGAGGAGGCGTTGAGCTTCTCTGACGCGTAAATCATTGAGCCAAGCGTTGGGAGTGGTTCGCAGGTGCTCAGAGAACCAGCGGTAGAAGGTTCTCGAGGACATCGAGCAGATCTCGGCAAAATCCTTAGTCTGCCAGTGGCGGCCAAGATCGGCGGTCACTGCGCGGTGTAGTTGTTCAACGGTAGGTGATGAGCTGAGTGGTGTGCGCAATTTGGCGAACTGTGCTTGCGTACCTGGCCTGAACGCGGGAGTCACCATCGAGCGGGCTACCATTTCGGCCGCTGTTGCGCCCCATTGCTGGCGAAGGAGGTGAAGGAGTAGATCGATACCGGCAGTAACACCCGCAGAGGTCCAGATCTTGCCGTCTCCGTAGTACAGATCACGCGGGCGCACGTCAATCTCGGGGAACTGTGCAGCGAGTTCTTCTGCGAAGCGCCAGTGGGTAGTCGCTGTGCGACCTGCGAGCACGCCAGTGTGGGCCAACGTGAATGCGCCAGTGCATAGTGCCGCCACGATAACGCCTGACTGTTCGGCGTTCGCAACCGCTGTTACTTCCTGTGGCGAAGGTCTAGCAAGCGGCTCTTCGCTTCCCGGGACGACCAGGAGGTCTAGCTCCGTGACTGTGGTCAACGAATGTGTGCGACGAATTGAAGTGAAACGGTTGAGATCAGTAACTTCGCTGTCTGCAAGGAGCCGAAGCTCCGCACTGGGCACGCCACGATCTGATCGGTCATCGAACACCTCGCGCGCTACTTCGATGTCGAAAGCCCGGCGACCCGGCCCCAAAAGGATTCCCACGACAGTCATGGCGAAATTTTATCGAAGTATGACATTCGCGCCACTGTTCAGGTCAGTGTCGTTCTGCTGGACTGAACTCATGGCAGAAATTGAACAGGCGGCCCTGGTAGTCGTCGACATGCAGCAAGGATTCCTCGATGGTTCATGGGGCCAGACCGCTAACTACCCCCAGTGTGAACACAACGTCGAACGACTGATACAAACTTGGACAGAACTGAATCTGCCAGTGGTCATCGTGCGGCACGACAGCGTGAACCCTGCCTCATCTTTGTACGTCGACGGCCCCGGCAATGCGCTCATGCCTTTGGTCGCCCACGTTCGTCCGGATCTTGTGGTGTCGAAGACCGTAAATTCGTCTTTTTACGGAACCCCCGATCTTGAAGCGTGGCTGAGGTCTGCCGGCATCGCAAAAATTGTTGTGTGCGGAATCCAGACCAACCTGTGTGTGGAGACAACCGCGCGAATGGGCGGAAACCTCGGGTTTGAGGTCGTGGTACCGCTCGATGCCACTCGAACTTTTGACCTTGCAGGTCCAGATGGAACTGTCATCGATGCTGTCACCCTGGCGCGCGTTACTGCGACTAACCTGCATGGAGATGGATTTGCTCGCGTGGTCTCCACGGGTGACCTGCTCGCCGAAATGAACACGAGTGAGTCCTAGAGCTACTCGCGAAAATGCAGTGAACAATTGTGGTTGGCTCTCGCTATTCTCTTCGACAGGTTGGTATCTGTGGGCACTTTTGCGACTGGCGGTTCAACGTGTGATCGATTCTCGCCGTTGGACAAGCGCAGTGAGGCGAAATAACGCCTTGTAGGCTGGGCTGCATGAGAGGCGCTTCTCCAATTCGACGAAAGATTCGGCTTTTCCCCGACTATGGTCGTGACTGGCCACTCTGGGAGAACTCTACGCCTACGTGGGATGTGGGATACACGACTACCCCTGATCTGTATGGACTTTCAGACGAATTGACCCAAGATTTGGCTCAGTGGAACGCGTTATGGTCCGCAAATTTCGACCCGTTTGATGGCTGGAAGAGCGACGAGGCGCGGGAACAGTGGCGCAATGACGGTGTGGGTATTGTTAGGCGTCTCCGCGAGGAGGTCGCTGATTTTGCTGACGTGAAATACGAACCGTGGCCGCTCGGCAGTTGAGATGAGTAATAGCAAGGAAATATCGTCCACTCGTAGTGTCGTTGTTATTGAGCTGAGCTGACAGATATGAGACGGCAGTTTTTGTTTACGGGTGTAGCAATGAGCTTACTCTCCTGCATGGTATTGCCCTCGGAGTCATAGCACTGGGCGAGGACCCCCTAATTAGTTAGTCCATCGATCTAATCGGTATTTGGGGAGCTGGAGGTGTCCACGAACCGAGCCAGATTAGGTCTCGCTGTTGAGCAAGCCTCGCGTAAACCAATACCCCTGTGTCAAACCAGTTGTGTCAAGCAAAATTCAATTCGTCCAATAACGTTGATAACACGCGATTCTTGATGATGAAACATGCGCAAAACACCGAGTGGTGATTTAACGCCTGGCGTTATTAACGCATCACGGTATATACTGATTGTGTGATCAGATCCTTCGCCGACCGTGACACTGAGCGCGTGTGGCGTCGCGAACCAGCGAAGAGATTTGATCCGCGAATTCACAAGACCGGGAACCGGAAGTTGCATCTTCTAGATGCCGCTCCTTCGGTTGACGCATTGCGTGTTCCTCCGGGAAACCATTTGGAGGCTCTCAAGGGGGACAGGCTCGGGCAACACAGCATCCGGATCAATAATCAATGGCGGATTTGTTTCCGCTGGACCGACGCGGGACCCGAAGACGTCGAGATTGTGGATTACCACTGAGGAGGGATCATGTCAGAGAAGCTGTATCCGCCGATTCATCCAGGCGAGATCCTGATGGAGGATTTCATCAACGGATTCGGCATCACACAGAACAAGCTCGCTGTATCGATCGGAGTGCCGCCGCGTCGCATCAATGAGATCGTGCACGGCAAGCGATCGATCACGGCAGATACCGCGCTTCGATTGGGACGGTACTTCGGCGTGTCCGCCCAGTTCTGGCTCAACCTGCAGACGCGGTTTGAACTGGAGCTCGCTGAGGATCGAATGTCGGAGCAGGTCGCCGCAATCACGCCGCTGAAGGTCGCGTGACGAGAACCGGAGATGAAGCCCAGGCGGTGCACGAGGCATATGAGTCTCGCGCGACCGAGTACATCGAAGTCCTCGGATCTATCGAAGCCATGTCTCCGGTGGATCAAGTTGCGATTGAAGAGTGGTTCCGCGGTATCGACGGCCGCATTGTCGATGCTGGCTGCGGGCCGGGCCACTGGACCGCGCATCTGCGCGGACTCGGCGCTGACATCGAAGGCATCGACATGGTTCCAGCGTTCATCGACAGCGCTCGGAGACGATTCCCGGACGCAACGTTCCAACTCGGCGATCTGGAGACTCTCCCGGTCGAGTCGGCCAGCCTGGGTGGAATTCTTGCCTGGTATTCCGTGATCCATACGTCTCCAGAACGGCTTACTGGAATTCTCCGAGAATTCGCCCGATGTCTTGCGCCGAGTGGAAAGTTACTCCTCGGATTCTTCGAAGGGCAACAAGTCGAGCCGTTCGACCACGCGGTCACCACCGCCTATTTCTGGCCGGTGGGTGAGATGATGCGGATCTTCGCGGACGCTGGTTTTGAAGTCTTGGACGTGCAGACACGGACCGACCCCGGCAGTCGCCCGCACGCAGCAATGAGTGCTCGGCTTTCAGGCTGACCAGTTTCTTCGAAAGGTTGATTCGTGCGGGCACTCGTGCGAGTGGCGGTTTAACGTCTAGGTTTGTTGGACTTGCCGCGCACCCCTTCACAGTGAGTGGAGGGGTGCTCTGCATCTAGTGGGTAAGATGCTCGGTGCTTGGGCGTTCAGGAGCCGCTCCTAAAATTTATTTGTTAGAAGTTGTGGTTTACGGGCTGAAAAACCACAAGAAGCGACAAATAGATTATTGAGCCCCCTGGCGAAACGTCCTCACAGGCCCCAAAACAGGATCGAGAGAGTTATGACAGACAGCGTCGAAGAGGTGCTTCCGCCGTGCCCCGAGTGCGAGGCAGAGTACACCTACGAATCAGGTGCGCTGTTCAGCTGCCCCATGTGTGGGCACGAGTGGGCGCCTGCGTCAGCGAGCGCGCAGGCGAACGCGCAGCAAGCGCAAGAAGAAAACGTTGTACGCGACGCGGTAGGTAACCCGCTCGCTGACGGCGACGACGTCACCGTTGTGAAAACGGTAAAGATTGCGGGCGGGGGAGGCGGGGCGGTGAAAGCCGGCACCAAAGTGCGGGGCATTCGCCTCGTAACTGACCGCGGCGATGGCCACGACATCGACGCCAAGATCGCGGGCGTCGGCAAGATTCAACTCAAGTCGAGCATCGTCAAGAAGCTTTAGGTAATAGGCAGTCTCGCGCCAAGGCCATAACGGGCTCGAGTACCAAACCGGCAAGCCTCATCGAAAGTTTGAATATTACTTCTTGATTTCGCTACAAATGTTGCACTAGCTTGATCGTGTGCAAAAGAAATCAGTAGGTATTGCTCTCGCGCTCTCTGGGCTCCTGCTCGCCGGTTGCGCATCGCAGGCGCCCGCAAAGGCACCCGCAACGGAGCCCGAAGCGAACCCCAGCGCGAGCGCTGAAACCGACGCGAAGGCCGCAGCATCTGCGCCGAGCGAAGGCCAATTCTCAATCGAACACATCACCTCGTGCGACCAAATCGAGGCGGCGGTCGCTCCCTATATTCAAGGCCTCGTGCCGCTTGCCGACAACGTCGTCGATGAGTGGGGTGTGAGCTGCGGTTGGGACATGGCCGAGGACGAAACAAACGTCGCGAACGGTCGCAGCGTCTCGGTAGGAATGGCCACGGTTGAACAGGGCACGCCCAAACCCGACCCGAGCATGGTGCTCGAAATGGAGGGTGCTTCACTCGTCGAGGATCCCTGGCTGGCAGATAACGGCGGCATCGGTTACTCCCTGCAAACAGCAGTCGCTATCGCAGGGGCAAGCACCACGACCATCTGGGTGCCTGGCGTCGAAACGAGCATCACCGCATCGGCGGTGGGTGATATGCCCACGGTCGATGGCCCGGCGGGGCTGAAGATCGTGCAAGCGCTCCTCGCCAAGTGAAGCAACTGAAACCGCCAAGGCCGCCCCACCAACCACACATCTGACTGTCGACGAAATTCGATACTGTAGAAACCACCATTGACCCTGACCCACGAGAGAGACACCCGTGAGCCATCACAGCACCCACCCTGACCAGGAGGGTCGATCTTCGCGCCCCCTTATGATTCAAGGGGGTGACAAGAAATGGTAGAGGCTTGGCTCACACTGCTCGTGGGCGTTCTCATTACGCTCGCGATCATCGTGGCGTGCGGGTTCTTCGTGGCCCAAGAGTTTGCGTACATGTCGGTCGACCGCTCGCGCGTCTCGGCCCAGGCGGCGAAGGGCGACGCCAAAGCGCGGCAGGTGCTCGGTATCACTAAGCGCACGTCGTTTATGCTTTCGGGCGCGCAGCTCGGCATCACCGTCACCGGGCTGCTGATCGGTTACGTCGCTGAGCCGCTGATCGGCAAATCGATCGGCACGCTGCTGGGCGGCGCGGGGCTCGATCCCGTCACCTCGGTGCTCATCGGCACAGCGGGCGCGCTGATTCTCGCGACGCTCGTCACCATGATCTTCGGCGAGCTCTACCCCAAGAACCTCGCCATCGCGAGCCCCGAACCGCTGGCCCGGGCACTCGCGACGCCCACGCGCATCTACCTCGCGGTCTTTGGCTGGCTCATCAAGATCTTCGATATGGCATCTAACGCCCTACTGCGTTTGCTCCGGATCGAGCCGCTTGAAGACGTTGACGAGAGTGCCACGGCCCGTGATCTCGAGGCCATCGTAGACGCATCACGCGAGAGCGGCGACCTGCCGCAAGACCTTTCGGTCATCATTGATCGCATTCTTGACTTCCCAGAGCGCGACGTTGAACACGCGATGGTGCCACGCTCGCGCGTTGACGTGGTCACCCCGCAGACCACAGTCGGTGAAGCACGAACACTCATGGCGACCGGGCACACCCGTTACCCTGTTATCAGCGACGAGGATTCGCCCGTGGGTGTTGTCGAACTGATCGACCTGCTGCGCGGCAGCTACCCCGACGCGACGCTCGTCGCAGACGTGATGCGCGAAGCAGTTGTGCTGCCCACCACGATGCTTCTGCCCGTGGCGTTTGCGCGCATGCGCGAAACCCGCAACGAACTCGCATGTGTCGTTGATGAGTACGGCAGCTTCGACGGTATCTTGACCATCGAAGACCTGACCGAAGAGGTCATCGGCGAACTCGCCGACGAACACGACACCGATGTGGCCGACGCGACCAGCATTGGCGAGAACAGCTGGCGTATTCCGGGCGACGTGCACCTCGACGAGGTTGAACGCATCATCGGGTTTGACCTGCCAGAAGAAGACATCGAGACGATCGCCGGCCTCATGATCGATCGCTACGGCGACCTCGTGCCTGTGGGAGCGAAGGTGCGTGTAGACCTGCCCGAGCGTTCGGCGGAAACACTCCAGGGGATCCGGATCTCGCGCTGGCTCGAGATCGAAGCGACCGAGGTCGCACGCCACGTGCCGTCGCAGATTCTGGCGCGCCTGCACGAAGCCGATATGACGAACGACACTGAGGAGGCAGCGCGATGAGCTGGTGGCTAGTCACAATCATCACGATCGCACTGATCGTTGCGAGCGCCTTCTTCGTGATCGTCGAGTTTGCGCTCCTCGCGGCGCGCAGGCACCGGCTCGAAGAACAGGCCGACCACAGCGCGTCCGCCCGTGCGGCGCTGCGCAGTATGAACGAGCTGACCGTGATGCTCGCGTTCGCGCAGCTCGGTATCACCGTGTGCACGTTCTTGCTCGGTGCGATCACCAAGCCGGCGATCGACTACGCGCTGTCGCCGGTGTTTGAGGCGTGGGGCCTGCCCTACGTGCTCGCCGACATCATTGCGTTTATGCTCGCGCTGATCGTGGTCACGTTCTTGCACCTGGTGATCGGCGAGATGGCGCCTAAGTCGTGGGCGATCGCACACCCCGAAACGGCCGCCAAGTCGACCGCGTTTACTGCGCGGCTGCTCACGTGGCCGCTGCGGCCGCTACTCCTGTGGATCAACCGCATCGCCAACAAGCTCGTCAAGGCATCGGGCGTGGAGCCGGTCGAGAAGGCCGCCGCGGGCGGTCAAGACGTCGACACGATCAGGCAGCTCGTGGCGCACTCGCGCGCGGTAGGCACGCTCGAAGAGGAATACTCAGAGTCGATCTCGCAGGTGATCGAGCTCAGTTCGATGACGGTCGGCTCGATCGTGCGCACCGACAAGGCACCCTCATCGGTGCCGGTGCACGCGACCGCCGCCGATGTGCGAGCCGTCGCAGCAGAGTCGGGGCATCTGCGCCTGCTCGTCGGGTCAGACGCCGACTGCCGTGTCGCGCACGTGCGCGACACTCTCGCGGTCGCTGATGAGACGCCCGCGGCCGAGATTTCGCGCCCCGCGATGAGCCTCGCACCCGGCGACTCGGCATACGATGCGCTCGCGCGCATGCGCCGCGGGCGGGTGCAGCTCGCGATCGTGGTCGAAGCCGGCAGGCTGCTGGGCGTGATCACGCTCGACGATCTGCTGCGCGAGATCGTACCCGCGTAGCGAGCGCCGCCGCGAGACAGCATCGAAACGACGAGACGGCATCGAAACGACGAGTCGGTGCGATAATGACGTACTTATCGCACCGACTCGTCGTTTTGATACCTGCTCGTGCCGGCTCGCCACCACGGCTGCCGTCGTAGCCACGGCAGCCGTCGAAGCAGCGACCGCGCGGCGGTTAGGCTTAAGACCATGACTGCAACGCTCGTGGCCGAGGGAATTTCGGGCGGATACGCCCACCGCACCCTCTTTGACAACGTCAACCTCACCGTCGCCCCCGGCGACGTGATCGGGGTCGTCGGCGTGAACGGCGCGGGCAAGTCAACCCTCCTGCGCATTCTCGCGGGCGACCTCGCACCACAGACCGGCAAGATCCACCGCGCCCCCACCGACGCGTTCGTCGGCTGGCTGCCCCAGGAGCACGAGCGGGTCGCGGGCGAGACCGTCGCCGCGTACATCGCCCGCCGCACCGGCTGCGCAAAGGCCACGACCGTGATGGACGCGGCCGCGATCGCCCTGGGCGATCCGGGGGCGGTGCGGCCGGGGGATCCGGATCCAGCTGATGTGTACGCGGCCGCGCTCGATCGCTGGCTCGCGAGCGGGGCGGCCGACCTCGAGGAGCGGCTGCCCGCGGTGCTCGACGAGCTGGGGCTCGCGCAGATCGGCGCCGAGTCGCTCATGACCGGGCTGTCGGGCGGGCAGGCCGCGCGCGTGGGACTTGCGGCGTTGAAGCTGTCGCGGTTCGACATTGTGCTGCTCGATGAGCCGACGAACGACCTCGATTTTGCGGGCCTCGAACAACTCGAGAACTTCGTACAGGGGCTGCGCGGCGGCGTCGTGCTCGTGAGCCACGACCGAGAGTTTTTGGCGCGCTGTGTGACGAGCGTGTTCGAACTCGACCTCGCGCAGGGCCGCAGCACGCTGTTTGGGGGCGGCTACGACGCTTACCTGCAAGAGCGCGAGGTGGCGAGGCAGCACCGCCGCGACGAGTACGAGCAGTTCGCTGCGACGAAGGCCGACCTCGTCGCGCGCGCCCGCACGCAGCGGGAGTGGTCGAGCCAGGGCGTGCGCAACGCGATGAAGAAGAACCCCGACAATGACAAGATCAGGCGCCGCGCATCGACCGAATCGAGCGAAAAGCAGGCGCAAAAGGTGCGGCAGATGGAGAGCCGCATTAAGCGCCTCGACGAGGTCGAAGAGCCACGTAAGGAGTGGCAGCTCGAGTTCACGATTGGGGCGGCCCCGCGCTCGTCGAGCGTCGTGGCCACCCTCAACGAGGCCGTCATCGAACAGGGCGACTTCACGTTTGGCCCCGTGTCGCTGCAGCTCAACGCGGGGGAGCGGGTAGGCATCACGGGCCCGAACGGCGCGGGCAAGTCGACGCTCTTGCGGGCACTCCTGGGGCGGCAAGAGCTGATACGGGGCGCGGCATCGCTGGGCGCCTCGGTTGCGATCGGCGAGATCGACCAGGCGCGCGCCCAGTTTGCGGGCGAAGCTACGCTCGCCGACGTATTCGAAAACCTCGTGCCCGAGTATGCGAGTGGTGAAGTGCGCACGCTGCTCGCCAAATTCGGGTTGAAGGCCGATCACGTGAACCGTGCCGCTGGTGAGCTGTCGCCGGGTGAGCGCACGCGGGCCGGGCTCGCGCTCCTGCAGGCCCGCGGCGTCAACGTACTCGTGCTCGATGAGCCCACGAACCACCTCGACCTGCCCGCGATCGTGCAGCTCGAGCAGGCGCTCGAAAGCTTCGAGGGGGCGCTCTTGCTCGTCACGCACGACAGGCGCATGCTCGAATCGGTGAACCTCACCCGCCGCTGGCACGTGGAGGCCGGTCGTGTCCAAGAACGCTAACGTACACGCGGCGGTCGCGCGGCTGTCGCCCGGCTATTTTGCGCTCGTGATGGCGACGGGCATCGTCTCAATCGGGCTGCACGATGTCGGTGCACAGGCCCTGTCGCTCGCGCTCCTGTGGATCGCGGCGGTCGCCTACGCGGCCCTGTGGGTGCTGTTCATTTGGCGGGCGATCGCGTTTCCGCACCACGTCCGCCGCGACCTGCGCAACCCCGAGATCGCGTTCGCGTACTTCACCGTCGTCGCGGGCACTGACGTGCTCGGGGTGCGGCTCGCACAAGCGGGCGCGGTGACCGCCGCGACGACGCTGCTCTTCGTCGGGGCGGGCCTCTGGTTCGTCTTCGGGTACCTGCTGCCCTGGCAGGTGCTCATGACCCGCGACGGCCACCGTATCCTCGCGCGCACCAACGGCACCTGGTTCATTTGGGCGGTCGCGAGCCAATCGCTCGCCGTCGGCATGAGCCAGATCCAGGCGCACGCGGCACCCCAGGCACAAACCTGGATCGGTATGCTTGCGGTGCTGTCGTGGTCGGTGGGCGTCGCGCTCTACGCTGGCATCGCGCTCATCGTGCTGCTGCGCATCATTCACTACGGCATCACGCCCGGCGAGTTCGAACCGCCCTACTGGGTCGCGATGGGGGCGCTCGCGATCGCGGTCGTCGCGGGCTCGGGCATCGTCGACATGCAATCGACGCCCATGGTCGACGCGACGCGCGAGCTCATCTCGGGCACCGTCGTCGTGTTCTGGAGCTTCTGCGTCTGGCTGATTCCGATGCTGCTGGGTGCGGGCGTGTGGCGCCACCTCGTGCACCGAGTGCCGCTGCGTTACGTGCCGACACTGTGGTCGATGGTGTTTCCCATGGGCATGTTTGCGGTTGCCTCGGTCTCTTTGGGACGGGCAGACGCGCTGCCCGCGGTCGAAACAATCGGCCATATCGCGCTCGTGATCGCGGCCCTCGTTTGGTGCGCCGTGTTTCTGGCGATGCTGCTCCGGATCGCCCACGCGCTGTGGGCGCAGGCGCGGGGCGGGCGAGCTACATTGGAGGGGTGAGCGCCAAACTAACCCGTCCCATTCACTCTGTTTCGTCGGGTGACCCCGCAGCTCCACACCGGGTCGTGTTCTTACACGGCCTGTTTGGCCGCGGCAAGAACTTCACGCGTGTGGCAGCGGGGCTCGAGCCCGAAGCCGTCAGCCTGCTCGTCGACCTGCCCAACCACGGTCAGTCGGGGTGGACCGAGCACATCTCGTACGAGGAGCTCGCCGACCTCGTGGCAGAGCACCTTCGTGCGGGATTTGCGGCGGGCGGCCCGGTAGGCGTGATCGGGCACTCCATGGGCGGCAAAGTAGCGATGGTGCTGGCGCTTCGGCACCCCGATCTCGTGCGTAAGCTTGTGGTGCTCGACAACTCACCTACAACATCGGTGAGTGGGCGAGGGGAGTTTCAACACCTACTGGCGGCGCTCGCGAGCCTCGACACGTCGAAGCTCACCCGTCGTGCCCACGCCGCCGCGCTGCTTCGGGCAGAGATTCCCAGCGACGCGGTACGCGGGTTCTTGCTGCAAAATCTGCGCCGCGATACTGATGGTTTCTCGTGGGAGCCAAACCTTGCGCTGCTGCGCGCAGAACTCGAAACGATCATGGCGTTTCCAGAGGTTGCGCCGCTCACGTTTGATGGGCAGGTGCTGTGGGTGGGAGGCGAAGAATCGGGGTATGTTACCGACGAAGACGAACCCGCCATGCGCACCCTGTTTCCGAGAACCCGACGCCTGACGATGAAGGGTGCGGGGCACTGGGTGCACTCAGAGAAGCCAGCAGAGACGATCGCGGTGCTGCGCGCGTTCCTCTTGCAGTGATCTTCGAGAGAGCGGGCGTCTAGAGTCACAGGCAGACCTGACCGATGAGGGATACGCTCGAGACATGAGCACCACGGAAACAACAGTGCCAGCCCCCATCATTGCAGCTGAGGTGGGCGACGAAATTACGATCTCGGCGCGGGCACTGAAAGCACTCGGTGAACGCATGCAGCGCTTCTTGCTCGAATATCGCTTTGGTATGCAAGAGGTCGAAACCAAGCTGTCGATTTTGCGCGAGGAGTTTGTGCACACGCACGAATACAACCCGATCGAACACGTTTCGAGTCGCGTGAAGTCGGTGGAGAGCCTCGTCGGCAAGCTTGAACGGCGCGGTATTGGGGCCGACTTCGAAGAGATTCGCGCCAACATTCACGACATCGCGGGGGTGCGCGTCACATGCTCGTTTAGGCGTGACGTGTATCGACTCTTCGATCTCCTCACACAGCAAGATGACATCACCGTGCTCGAAGTCGAAGACTTCATTGCTGAACCCAAACCCAACGGGTACCAGAGCCTGCACACGATCATCTCGGTGCCCGTGTTTCTCTCGAAGGGACGCGTGGACGTGCCCGTCGAAGTGCAGTTTCGAACCATCGCGATGGATTTTTGGGCGAGCCTCGAACACAAGATTTACTACAAGTACGAGCGGCAAGTACCCGACTCGCTCATCAGCGATCTGAAGGATGCCGCCGACCTCGCAGCAGAACTCGACGCACACATGGAACGCCTGCACGTTGAAGTCCACGGGCTACCGAGCGACCCCACCCCGCCCGGCCCGCGCGTGTTCCCTGCGTAACAGCGTGCCCGAATCCTCTACAGTCGAAGAGTGGAAAGCGAACATTTAGCGGGTGGCTCGGGCGGCGTGTGGCGTATACGCGCAAACGGCGTCACCCGTGTACACCGGCCCACGGGGCCGTGGACGCCAGCAGTGCACGCGCTACTCGAGCACCTACACGAGCGCGGCCTCCCCGGGATCCCACGTGTGCACGGCATTGATGCTGAGGGGCGCGAGGTGCTCGACTACCTACCCGGTGACACGCTCGACCCCGAAACTACGCAGCCGGGTGACGCGGCGCTCGCCGCTGCGGCCGCGTGGCTGCGCAAGTATCACGATGCCGTGCGTGACTTTCGGCCGGGGGCGCTCGCATGGCGGCAGGGGGTGCAAGCCCTCGAAGCCGATGAGATTATCTGCCACAACGATCCGGGGCTGTATAACTGGGTCGTTCAGGAGGGCGAGTTTGCGGGCATGATCGACTGGGATCGCGCGGGCCCGGGTCGCCCGCTTGACGATCTCGCGTTTCTCGTATGGTCGGGGGTGCCGCTCTTGCGACCGGCCCCGGTTGCAGACGTCGTGCGCAGGCTGCAGCTTGTAGCGGTGGCGTACGGTGGCGTCACCGCGACAGCCGTGCTCGACGCCGTTGATGCACGCATGGCTCTGATCGCGGCAAGATGGCAGGCCGGTATCGAACGCGGGGACCCCGGCACGCTTGCACTGCGTGATTCGGGAGCGATGGAGCGCCACCTTTTGCGCGTACGCGAGTTTGGGCAGCGGGAGGTCGCGATCCGGCACGAACTGGCCGCCTCCAGAGAAAACCCGGGGAAAGAGCAGTTAGGGTGGTCAGGTGAGTAGAGACCCCTTTGAGGAGCTGTTTGGCCCGCTGAATGACGACGCGAACGAAGCGTCGGGCACAGACGCGGGTCGCAGCGAGACCCCTACAGCGCCGCTGCCGACTTCTCGCCCAGCTGCACGTCAGCCCGTACTCCCTCAGCCCGTGGCCCCTCAGCCCGCTGCCGCTCAGAGCGCCGAACCGGTGCCGGGCGTGCGTCGTGGGCAGCAGCCCGCAGCGGAGCCGGTGACAGCAGCCGCTCCCATGCCAGCGCGGCAGCGGCTGGCGCATGAACAGGCTGAGCGTGTGCACACGAATCAGGGACCTACGGCGAAGAAGAAGGCTCCCATGCCGTGGATCATCGTGGGCGCGGTGGCCGTGGTCGCGATCATCCTGTCGATCGTGGTGGTGAACGTCGTGCGCGGCGCAGAGTCTGCGCCACAGGCGACCCCGCCCAGCTCGAACACCACGGAGACGACACCGCAGACGCCTGAGGCGACGCCCGACACTGAGCAACCCGAGACCCCAGTAAAGCCTGAACCCGAGCCCGAGAAGAAGGACGAGGCGCCCCAGGTTGATGTGGGCGAAGTGACCCCTATGCCGATCGGCCCGTGGAACTCGGCGTCACAGATTTCGACCCGCTTTGGCATGGTGTACTACGCGATTCCAGACAACGTAAACCTTGAGCTCACGTCTGAACTGCTGAGTTCATTCCCCGAGGAGTGCGCGGCCATGCGCACCGCGTGGGGTGCGACGCGGCTGGACGACGGCACGATTCAGATTCGCAAGCCTGCCGAAAGCTGCGCCGCCGCACCAGAGCTCTACAACGAGGTGTGGGGGCTCGTCGCCGCCTGGATCGGTACGATTCAGCCGCAGTAAGCTCGTGCTCGTGCTCGTGCTCGTGCTCGTGCTACGCTCCGGGCGCCGCAAACAGGGTGGGCCACAGGGCGAGCGCGAGCGGGTACCCCGCGAAGCTCACGATGTCTAGGATCCAGTGGGCGATGACCAGCGGCAGTGCGCGGCCGTAGCGCTGGTAGCACCAGCCAAATACGAGCCCCATCACCACGTTGCCTAAGAAACCGCCGAAGCCCTGGTAGAGGTGGTAGCTGCCACGCAGCAGTGCGCTCGTCACAACAGTGGTGACCGGGCCCGCGCCGAGTTTGCGCAGACGATCGAAGAAGTAAGCGACGACGATCAGTTCTTCACCGAGCGCGGCCTTGAGCGCTTGCAGAATCAGAATCGGAACCGTCCACCAGTACGCATCGAGCACGGTCGGCACGACGGTGACATTGATGCCGATGGCTTTCGTGACCAGGTAGAACCCGATGCCGGGGACGCCGATGAGGGCAGCGAGCCCCACCCCGTACCAAATTTCGCGCGGCCACCAGCGGCGCCTGGGGTTGCGATACCCGCCGAGCGGTGTGCCTAAACCGAGTGCGCCGAGCCTCGGTGGTGTGCTGCGCCACACCAGAAAGATGACAAGCGCCACGGGGGCGAGACCAAACGTAAAGCTCAGCAACTGGTAGACGAGGTCGAGCACGGCCTGCTCAGACAGCGGCCGGTTGATCGTGGCGGTCTGCTGTGACAGCGGCTGCTCGCGCGTGAGACGCTCGATGATGGCCACAATCGCGTACACCCCTGACGCACCAAACGAGAGGGCGAGCACGATGCCGAGCTCCCACGCGGTGCGGGTGCGCGGGGAGTGAGGAAGGGTCACGTCGGTGGTATTCACTGTTCGAGGGTACCGATGAGCGTCACAATCACTGTGAAATGAGACAGCCAGCAACGCGTGTCGCAGTGGATTTCTCGTTGGGAGCCACAGTAGGCGGTTACAAAGTAGTTACGACGATGCATTTTTGAGGTTCAAGCACGGCCAAGTCGATATGGTGACTCTGTTAGAAATCTAGGCTCAACGAACTCCTCTCAACAGGTGAGAGGAGTTCGTCAGGGCGAAGTTCAAGGAGGAAACTAGTGAAGCGTTCTCGGATCGGGTTTGGGTTCATCGCCCTGGCCGCCGCAGCTGCCCTCACACTGACGAGCTGCTCGTCGGGTGGCGGTACTGAGGCCGGCGGCGATAAGTCAGGCTCAAGTATCATCACGATCAACAGCACAGAACCGCAGAAGGGCTTGATCCCCGCAGACACCACCGAGGTAGGTGGCGGCAAGGTCGTCGACGTGCTCTGGGAAGGCCTGGTCTATTACGATGCCGACGGCGTAACCCAGATGGGCGTTGCCGAGTCGATCGAGTCTGACAACGGCACGCTGTGGACCGTGAAGCTGCGTGATGATGCGGTCTTTTCAGACGGCACGCCAGTGACGGCACAGAGTTTTGTTGACACGTGGAACTACAACGCGAACATCGACAACGCGATGGGCAACCAGTATTTCTTCAGCTCAATCAAGGGCTTCAACGAAACTGAACCCGTCGAAGCGCTCGAAGGTCTGAAAGTAATCGACGATCAGACGTTTACTGTAGATGCATCGCCCGACTTCCCTGACCGCCTCGGCTACTCGGCGTTCTACCCACTGCCCGAGGTTGCATTCGAGGATATGGAGGCGTTTGGCCAGAACCCGATTGGCAACGGCCTCTACAAGCTGGACGGCGACGGGGCTTGGAAGCACAACGAATCAATCAAGGTCGTCAAGAACGATACCTACGTCGGCCCCCGCGAAGCCAAGAACGACGGCATCGACTTCAAGGTGTACGCCTCGCTCGACGCAGCGTACGTTGACCTGCTCGCAAACAACCTCGACGTGCTCGACCAGATCCCCGACACCTCGTTTGCAGTGTTCGAGGAGGAGCTTGGCGACCGCGCGATCAACCAGGCCGGGGCGCTCACCACGACGGTGACGATCTCTGAGAACCTTGATCATTTTGCGGGTGAAGAGGGCAAGCTGCGCCGCGCGGCGTTGTCGATGGCGCTCGATCGTGAAGAGATTATCGATGTGATCTTTGAAGGCACCAATATCCCGGCTGAAGACTTCACATCGCCCGTCGTTGATGGTTACGCTGAGGGGCTGAAGGGCTCTGAAAAGCTTGACTTCAACCTCGATGAAGCGAAGAAACTCTGGGCTGAGGCCGACGCCATAAGCCCATTCGAAGGCACGCTTGAGGTTGCCACGAACTCTGATGGTCCGCACCAGGTGTGGATCGAAGCGGTCGCGAACCAGTGGGCAGCGAACCTCGGCATCACGGCAGCACCGAAGCTCTACCCGACCTTTGCGGCATTCCTCGACGATCGTGAAAACGATGTCGTGGGCGGTCCGTTCCGTTCAGGTTGGCAGGGCGACTACCCGGGTGCTTACAACTACCTGCAGCCGCTGTACTACACGGGCGCAAGCTCGAACCACGGTTTCTACGCAAACCCGAAGTTCGATGCGCTGCTTGATGAAGCAGTCGCCCAAAGCGACCGTGAGGAACGCAATAAGAAGCTCGACCAGGCCCAGGAAATCCTGCTTGAAGACCTGCCGTCAATTCCGCTGTGGTACCAGGGCACCACGGGTGGCTTCGGTGAAAACGTCGACAATGTAGCCTTCGGCTGGAACTCAGTCCCGATCTTGAACGAGATCACGAAGAACTAGTTCTTCTGCGGGGTCCCGGACACATCCGGGGCCCCGCCACATTTCTGCACCAAAGCAGCAGAAATGATACTTAATCTTCGCGCCGTCAGACACCGCAGTCGGGCGGCGAGAATTCGCGCCACACATGCGAAAGTAGTCAACGTGCAACAACCAAATACTGGGGGGAGAGCTGCAACATGCTGAGATATATTCTCTTGCGCCTCCTACAGGTAATTCCGGTGCTCCTTGGCACCACCTTCTTAATCTATTTCATGGTGTTTGCCATGCCAGGCGACCCCGTAGCCGCAATGTTCGGCGACAAAGTCCCAAGCGAGGCCGTGCTCGAACGCGTGCGCGCACAGTACAACCTCGATCAGCCCTTCTTCATTCAATACCTGCTGTATCTCAAGGGCATTTTGGTGGGAGACTTTGGGGTGAGCTTTTCGGGCGAACCCGTAAGCCAGATCCTGGCGCGCACTTTCCCCGTCACGATCAAGCTGGCTGCGATGGCGATCGCCATTGAGCTCGTGCTCGCCATTGTGATTGGGCTTTTCTCGGGTCTGCGCAAGGGGAAGATCTTCGACAACGTCAACCTGATTATCGGCCTTCTATTTATGAGTGTGCCGATCTTCGTCGTTGCCTTCATCGCGCAGTTCGGTCTGGGGTTGAAACTCGGGTGGTTTAGCCCCACCGTCGGGTCAGGTGCCCCAATCCAAGACTTGATCTTGCCTGCACTGGTCTTGGGAGTAAGCCTGTACGCGACGAGCATGCGACTCACGCGCAGTTCGGTCATCGACACCCTTAACCAAGACTTCGTGCGAACGGCGTACGCCAAGGGCCTGAGCCGGGGCCGTGTCGTACCGGTGCACGTGCTGCGCAATTCGCTCATCCCAACCATTACCAACACCGCTACCGATTTCGGAATCCTCATGGTCGGCGCGACAGTGACAGAGGGCATCTTTAACGTGCCCGGTGTGGGTAACGTGCTGTTTCAGGCCATCTTGAAGGGCGAGAATGCGACCGTCGTCTCGTTCGTCACAGTGATGGTACTCATCTACCTCGGCGTCAACCTGGTCGTTGACCTGCTCTACGCCGTGCTCGACCCGAGGATTCGATATGCCTGAGCAAAATCTCAACACAGCGCGGAGCCAACGCCCGCCAATGGTTCACTTCGTCGCGGCCACGGAAGAAACCCCCGTCGCTGCTATCGACGCGGTGCAGATCAAAGCAAAGAAGTCGAACCTCTGGCTTGATGCTTGGCGTGACATGCGCACCCGGCCCATGTTTTGGATCGCTGCGATCATCATCTTGTTCGTAGCGCTAGTGTCACTGTTTCCGACGCTATTTACTCAGGTGAATCCGCGCGATTGCATTCTCGCGAACTCGAACGGAGCGCCAACCGCGCAAAATCCCCTTGGGTTCAATAAACAAGGGTGCGATGTGTATTCGCGCATGATCTATGGTGCCCCAACCTCGGTCACTGTGGGGCTCATCGTGATTGCGATCACTTTTGTATTTGGCACCCTCATGGGCGCCATCTCGGGATTCTTCGGCGGATCGATCGACACAGTTCTGTCACGTATTGGCGATATTTTCTTCTCCATTCCGTACATCCTCGCTGCCGTCGTGGTGATGAGCGTGCTGAGCGCGCACCGAAACCCGTTCGTTATCGCGCTCGCCATTGGTGGCTTCTCGTGGCCAATTACGGCTCGCATTGTGCGCAGCGAAATTCTTAGGGTAAAAAACGCTGACTTCGTTATGGCCGCTGAGTCGTTGGGGCTTTCGCGCACGATGACGCTTGTACGACACGTGCTGCCCAATGCGCTCGCACCCGCGATTGTTGTCACGACGCTGTCGCTGTCGTCGGCGATTGTCGCCGAAGCGACGCTGTCATTTCTTGGTGTCGGGTTGCCACCTGGCAACTTCATTAGTTGGGGCAACGACATCAGCTCTGCGCAGTTGTCGCTTCGCACAGACCCCATGCCACTGATCTACCCGTCGCTTGCGCTCACGGTCACTGTACTTGGGTTCATCTTGCTCGGTGAAGTCGTGCGTGACGCACTTGACCCGAAGGCGAGGGCTCGTCGATGAGTACACCAACACATACAGAATTACCAGTCATGGCGCCGCTGTTGAGCGTGAAAGACCTGCGAGTTGCGTTTGGGTCAAAGAAACAGCCGAACGAAGTCGTGCACGGGGTCTCTTTTGACGTATACCCGGGTGAAACTGTCGCGATCGTGGGTGAGTCAGGCTCAGGCAAATCCACGACGATGCACGCGGTCATTAATCTGCTACCAGGCACCGGTCAGATCACCGGTGGCTCGGTGCAATGGAATGGGCGAGAGCTCGTGGGTATGCACCGGCGTGATATGGAGCGTCTGCGTGGGCGCGAAATTGGCTTGGTGCCTCAAGATCCAATGTCGAACCTCAACCCGGTGTGGTCTGTGGGATTTCAAGTCGAAGAAGCGGTGCGTGCAAACGGCGTAGCCAAGGGCCGCAAGGCCGTGCGTGAGCGCGCCATCGAGGTGCTCGAACAAGCCGGCCTGCAGAACGCTGAACAACGCATGAAGCAGTACCCGCACCAGTTCTCTGGGGGCATGAAACAGCGAGCGCTGATCGGCATCGGCCTGGCAGCTGAACCACAGCTGCTCATTGCAGACGAGCCTACGAGCGCGCTTGACGTGACCGTGCAGCGGGTCGTGCTCGATCACCTCGAGGGGCTCGCGAGCGAGCTCGGCACGGCCGTCGTGTTCATCACCCACGATCTTGGTCTCGCCGCAGAGCGCGCAGAGAAACTGATCGTGATGTACAAGGGCAACATTGTCGAGTCGGGCCCGAGCCGCGAGATTTTGCAGCGACCGCAGCACCCGTACACGAAGCGACTTGTCGCGGCAGCTCCGAGCCTCGCGTCACGGCGCATCGGCCCAGACCCGGCAATTCCGACCGCCCCCACCTCAACCTTTGATGTGGCGGCGCTCGCAGATCAGCCTTACAAGGCGATCGCACACGGTGAACCGATGATTGAAGTGGAGGGGCTCGGCAAGACCTACAAACTGCGCAAGGGAAGCTTCGGCAGCGAAGATTTCCACGCGGTCCAGGGTGCCACGTTCACCGTGAACAAGGGCGAAACAATGGCGCTCGTGGGTGAGTCTGGCTCGGGTAAATCCACGATCGCCAAGATGATCCTGCAGCTCGAGAAACCCAGTTCGGGCACGATCCGGGTAGCGGGTGAAGACCTGAGCGGCATTTCGGGCCGCAGGCTTTTTGACCTGCGCCGCACACTGCAGCCCGTGTTTCAAGACCCGTACGGTTCGCTCGACCCGCTGCACAACATTGGCAATACGATCATGGAGCCGCTCAAGATTCATGGCGTGGGCGACGCGGCGTCGAGGCGCGCGCGCATGCTCGAGCTGCTTGACCAGGTGGCGTTGCCGCGTGAGCTCGCCACCAGATACCCGAACGAGCTTTCGGGCGGGCAGCGCCAGCGCGTTGCAGTTGCACGCGGGCTCGCGCTGAAACCCGACATTTTGGTGCTTGACGAGGCGGTTTCGGCGCTCGACGTGCTGGTGCAGGCGCAGATTCTTGACCTGCTCGCCGAGCTGCAGCGTGAGCTGGGGCTCACCTACCTCTTCATCACCCACGATCTCGCCGTCGTGCGCTTGATCGCAGATCGCGTGTGCGTGATGCAGCAGGGCCGCATCGTGGAACAGGCGACCACCGAGGAGGTGTTTGAACAGCCGCGCGAGGAGTACACACGCAAACTGCTCGAAGCGATTCCCGGGGCCCGCATCGAGCTGGGGGTCGAATAGTCAGCTCATTCGTATAGCCCTCTTAAGGGATGCAGTGAAGTTCTGCTTACTCTTTGCTGAAACATTCTAAGAATGGTGCCTTCCCGCCGAATTTTTTGACGGGAAGGCACCGTTATTTGTCACAAGAGTGTCACAGCGCGGCGAAACGCCCGAGGTGCGCGCCGCGCGTGAGTAGGCTCTTGAATGTTCTAGTTATCTCTCTGCGTGAGGCGAAGCGGCCCGCGCGTTTCAATGGAGGAAGAGATTGAAGAAGACACTCATGACAACGGCGGTCATCGCCGCGGGCGCCCTGCTCTTCACCGGCTGCGCAACGAGCAGCACGGGCGGCGGAGGCGACAATGGCGGCGACGCAGGGTCGAACCTCGTTGTCGGTACGACCGATAAAGTCACCGCGCTCGACCCGGCAGGCTCGTACGACAACGGCTCGTTTGTCGTAATGAACCAGGTATACCCGTTCCTGATGAACAGCGCATACGGCACTGCCGATGTGACCCCCGACATCGCAGAGTCGGCCGAGTTCACCTCGCCCACCGAATACACGGTGAAGCTTAAGAAGGGGCTCACGTTCGCCAACGGCAATGAACTCACCTCGAGTGACGTGAAGTTCTCGTTTGACCGCATGGTCGCAATCAACGACCCCAACGGCCCGGCCTCGCTGCTGAGCAACCTCGACAGCGTTGAAGCGCCCGACGAGCTCACCGTCGTCTTCAAACTGAAGAACGGCGATGATCAGATTTGGCCACAGATTCTGTCGAGCCCCGCTGGCCCCATCATCGATGAAGAGGTCTTCGCTGCCGACGCGATTACGAGCGACGACGACATCGTGAAGGGTAAGGCGTTCGCTGGCCAGTACTCGATCGACACCTACAAGCTCAACGAGCTCATCTCGTACACGCCGTTCGACGGCTACCAGGGCAACCTCGGCGCGGCAGAAAACTCGGGTATCAGCGCGAAGTACTACGCAGACGCTTCAAACCTCAAGCTTGCGATCGGCAACGGCGACATCGACGTGGCGTTCCGTAGCCTTTCTGCGACCGACACCGAAGACCTCGCGAAGAACGACAAGGTCAAGATCGTTGACGGCCCCGGCGGCGAGATTCGCTACATCGTCTTCAACTTCGACACTATGCCCTATGGTGCGACGACGACAGAAGCAGACGCCGCGAAGGCGCTCGCGGTGCGCCAGGCTGCGGCCGACCTGATCGATCGCGACGCGCTCGCGAAAGACGTGTACAAGGACACCTTCTCGCCGCTGTTCTCGCCCGTCGCTGACGGTATGACCGGCGCGATCTCGCCGTTCAAGGAGCTGTACGGCAACGGTGAGGGTGGCCCCGACTCAGCAAAGGCAGCCGATCGTCTGGCTGCGGCGGGCGTTGAGACTCCCGTTGACCTGAAGCTGCAGTACAACGGTGACCACTACGGCCCCTCGTCGGGCGACGAATACGCGATGATCAAGTCGCAGCTCGAGAAGGACGGCCTGTTCAAGGTTGACCTGCAGCAGACCGAGTGGGTGCAGTACAACAAGGACCGTACGGCAGACGTGTACCCGGCATACCAGCTCGGCTGGTTCCCTGACTACTCAGACGCCGACAACTACCTGTCGCCCTTCTTCTTGAAGGACAACTTCTTGCTCAACCACTACGACAACGCAGAGGTCAACCAGCTCATCGTCGACGAGCAGACTGAGACCGACTCGGCGAAGCGCACCGAGATCATCGAGAAGATTCAGCAGATCGAATCTGAAGACATCTCGACGCTGCCGCTCCTGCAGGGCAAGCAGGTCGCTTACGTGGGGGCAGATGTTGAGGGCACCACGCTCGACGCCTCGTTTAAGTTCCGTTACGCGCCGCTCACCAAGTAAGCGCGAGCTGGCATCGGGCCGGGGCACACCAGCCCCGGCCCGATGCCGTATCGATAGAGGTATTTCTCCATGGTCGTAGATACACCAACACCCGTCGCGACAGCGCGACCCAAGTCGGGCGGGGGTGGGTTGTGGCGGTATATTCTGATACGCCTCGTACTCATCATTCCGACCGTGTTCATTCTCGTCACCGTCGTGTTCTTCTTGATGCGGCTCACCGGCGACCCCATCACCGCCGCGCTCGGCGGTAGGCTTCCCCCAGATCAACTCGCTGAGCGCGTGCACGAGGCGGGCTTCGATCGCCCGATCCTCATTCAGTACTTCGACTATCTCGGTGGCATCTTGACCGGGGATTTTGGTACGACGATCACTGATCGCCGCCCGGTGACCGAGATTTTGCTGCAGTACGGTTCGGCCACGCTTGAGCTGGCCTTCTACGCCCTCATCGTGGCGTTCGTCGTGAGTATTCCGCTCGGCCTCATCGCAGCCTACAAGCGCGACAAATGGCAAGACGCGGTGCTGCGCATCATGGCGATCCTCGCCTACGCGACACCCATCTTCTTCGTCGGGCTGCTGCTCAAACTCGTGTTCTCGGTGTGGCTCGGCTGGCTCCCCGTGTCGGGGCGCGCGAGCACCCGCACGGAGCTCACCATGAGCGGCATCGACACCCCCACCGGCCTGTATCTGCTCGACGCGATCAGGCTTGGTGACAGCGCAGCGATCAGCGACGTGCTGTGGCACGCGATCCTGCCGGCTGTAGCACTCGGCATGCTCACCGCGGGCGTATTCTTGCGGCTCATTCGCACGAACGTGATCGGCACGCTCGGCCAGCAGTACGTCACGAGCGGCCGCTCCCGCGGCGTGAGCGAATACCGGCTCATCACGAAACACGCGTTTCGGCCCGCGCTCATTCCCATCATCACGGTGATGGGCATGCAGATCGCGCTGCTCTTGGCTGGCGCGGTGCTCACCGAGACCACGTTTGAGTGGAAGGGCCTCGGATTTATGCTCGCCGAATATCTCAAGGCCCGCGACTTTGTGGCGGTGCAGGGCATCGTCGTGATCATCGCCGTGATCGTAGCGGTCACCAACTTCATCGTCGACCTTGTTGCCGCGGCCATCGACCCGAGAGTGAGGTACTGATCATGGATCAGCAAGACCTCCCCACACCGTCCACGCAAACCCTTGCGCTCGAAGTACCGCGCAAGAAGAACTGGCGCGACACGGTGCCCGTCATCTCACATCTGCGCCAGAGCGTCGGGCTGCAGCGTGGCATGTTGATCGCGGGCCTCGTGATCACGGGTGGCTTCGTGCTGCTCGCGATCCTCGCCCCCTGGATCGCGCCCTACAGCTGGGCCCAGCAGGCCGTTGACGGTGTCAGCTTCGGCGCGCAGCAGCCACCCAATGCCACGAACCTGCTCGGCACGACCGTCTCGGGCTTCGACGTGTTCTCGCGCGTCATTTGGGGCGCGCAGACCGCGCTGTTTGTCATCGTCGCCGCGATCTTGTTCTCGATCTTTCTGGGCATTGCGCTCGGGCTCATCTCGGGCTATTTCGGTGGCATGCTCGACCGCGTACTCGTCGTGTTGTGCGACGCGATCTACGCGTTCCCGTCGCTGCTGCTCGCGATCGTGATGTCGATCGTGATCAGCCGCGGCCAGTCGACCCTTTTGGGTGGCATCCTCGCGACCTCCCTGTCAATTACGGTCGTGTTTGTGCCGCAGTACTTCAGGGTGATCCGGTCAGAGGTCGTGCGCGTGCGCGCAGAACCGTTTGTTGAAGCGGCCCGCGTGATCGGCGTGCCGACGCCGCGCATTCTGCTGAAGCACGTGCTGCGCAATTCGACCCGCTCGCTGCCCGTGATCGTCACGCTCAACGCCTCTGAAGCGCTACTCACGCTCGCGGGCCTCGGCTTCTTGGGTTTCGGCATCGAAGCGACGGCCGCCGCAGAGTGGGGCTACGACCTCAACCGCTCGGTCGCCGATGTCACGAGCGGCATCTGGTGGACGAGCGTGTTCCCCGGTGTCGCGATCGTGCTCGTGGTGCTGGGCGTCACCCTCGTGGGTGAGAGCCTCAACGACCTCGCTGACCCGCGCCTGCGCACGCGCAAGCGCCTGAAGGGCAAGAAATGACTCACGTCGCTAACATTCAAGATCTCAAGGTCACGTTCGCCACCGACGCCGCCCCGGTCGAGGCCGTGAAGGGCATCTCGATCGAGGTCGCTGCGGGCGAGGTGCTCGCGATCGTCGGTGAATCCGGATCAGGCAAGTCCGTGACCGCCAATGCGCTGCTTGGCCTGCTCCCCGAAACGGCCGCCATGTCGGGCGCCATTGTGATCCGGTCGCGTGCCGGTGACGAGACCGACGTCGTGCACGCCACTGGTGCGCAGCTGCGCGCGATGCGCGGGCGCGACGCGGCGATGGTGTTTCAGGAGCCGTCGACCGCGCTCAACCCGGTGTACACGGTGGGCTGGCAGATCATCGAGGGACTCAAAGCTCACGGCAAAATCGACAAAAAAGAGGCGCGCGCGCAGGCGATCGACATGATGCGCAAGGTCGGTATTCCCGAGCCCGAGACGCGCATCGACGATTTTCCGCACCAGTTCTCGGGCGGCCAGAAACAGCGCATCGTCATCGCGATGGCGCTCGTTATGAACGCCGGGCTGATCATCGCCGACGAGCCGACGACCGCGCTCGATGTGACCGTACAGGCCGAGATTCTTGACCTGCTGCGCGTGTGCCGCGATGAGTTTGGCGCGACGATTGTGCTGATCACCCACAACATGGGTGTCGTGGCCGACCTCGCCGACCGGGTTGTGGTGATGTACCGCGGCGACATCGTCGAGCAGGCGCCCGTGCGTGAGCTGTTCGCGAACCCATCGAAGCAGTACACGCGCGATTTGCTCGCCGCTGTGCCGCACGTGGGGCGCGGCAAATCGCGCATGCAGGCGCGTGAACGCGACGAGGCTTTGGCGCAGGGCCAGGCGCTGGCAGAGACTGCTCGCGATGCTGCGCGCGACACGACTGGCCACCTGATCATCGCCGAGAACGCCCAGATCGGGTATCCGGGCCGATTCGGTAAGGGCGCGACCGTGGTCGTGCACGGCGTCGACCTGTCGGTCGCCCCGGGCGAGGTCGTGGGCCTCGTGGGTGAGTCGGGGTCTGGCAAAACAACCATCGGCCGCGCCGTTGTGGGCCTCACGAAGGTCGTCGAAGGCTCGTTGAAGGTGCTCGGGCACGAAATGCGCGGCGTCAAGAACCGCGAGCTCGCGCCGCTGCGCCCCGAGATCGGGTTCGTGTTTCAAGACCCCGCGACGAGCTTCAACCCGCTCCTGTCGATCGCCGAGTGCATCGCCGAGCCGCTCATTGTGCACGGCAAGGCGGCGTCGCCGCAGGCGGCGCGCGCACGGGTCAACGAACTGCTCGACGCGGTGCGGCTGCCCACCAACTTCGGTGACAGGTTTCCGCACGAGCTGTCGGGCGGGCAGCGGCAGCGCGCGTCGCTTGCGCGCGCGCTTGCGCTCGACCCGAAGCTGCTGATCGCCGACGAGCCGACGAGTGCGCTCGATGTGTCTGTGCAGGCGACGGTGCTCGAGCTGTTTGTGCAGCTGCAGGCTGAGCTCGGTTTCGCGTCGCTGTTCATCAGCCACGACCTGGCCGTGATTGACGCGGTCTCTGACCGCATCATCGTGCTGCAGCAGGGCCGCATCCAAGAGCAGGGCACCACGGCTCAGGTCTTGGGGGCGCCCTCGAACGCGTACACGCGCGAGTTGCTCGCGGCTCTTCCCGTTCCGGATCCGGTCGAGCAGGCGGAGCGCCGCGCGCTCTGGCAGCGGGTGCGCCGCGGGGCGTAGGCTCGGCGTAATGCACTCTGAAGGAGGACGACCATGTTGAGCCAGACAGATGCGGTGATCGTAGCGGCGAAGCGCACGCCGCTCGGAGTGGGCAAACCGGGCCGCGGGGCGCTCGAAGGAGTGCACCCCGTCGACCTGTCGGCGCAGCTGCTCACCGCGGTCGTGGCGGCCGCGGGCATCGCGCCCGACACGATCGATGACGTGATGTGGGGCTGCGTCACCCAGGTGGGGGAGCAATCAAGCAACATCGGTCGTAACGCCGTGCTTGCGGCCGGGCTGCCAGAGCAGATCCCCGCCATGACCATCGACCGGCAGTGCGGCTCTTCACAGCAAGCAATCCACTCGGCCGCCGCCGCGATCATCTCGGGGCAGGCCGACGTGGTGATCGCGGGCGGCGTCGAAGTCATGAGCCGTGTGCCCATGTTCTCAAATGCGGCGGGAGGTGAAGGACCCTACGGGCCCGCCATGCGCGCCCGGTACCCGCACCTGGTGCCGCAGGGCGAGAGCGCCGAGCTGATCGCAGACAGGTGGCAGCTCAGCCGCTCACACCTCGACGAGCTCGCGGTGCGGTCGCACGAACGGGCCGCCGCTGCGGCCGCTGCCGGACTCTTCGACGATGAGCTCGTGGCGGTCACAACACCTGCGGGTGAGGTGAGTGCCGACCAGGGCGTCAGGCCGGGCACAAGCCTCGAAGTGCTGGCCGGTCTGAAAACGCCGTTTCGTGAGGGCGGGGTCGTGACCGCGGGTAACGCCTCACAAATTTCTGACGGCGCGGCGGCCCTCGTGATGATGTCGGGGGAGAAGGCAGGGCAGCTGGGGCTCACGCCGCTCGCCCGAGTACACACGGCGACCGTCGTGGGCTCTGACCCGATCTTGATGCTCACGGGGCCGATCGCCGCGACCGCGCGGGTCCTCGACCGGGCAGGGCTCACCCTCGATGACATCGATGCGTTCGAAGTGAACGAGGCTTTCGCCTCGGTGCTGGGAGCATGGCTACACGACACCGGGGCAAACCCGCAGCTCGTCAACCCGCGCGGCGGCGCAATCGCGCTCGGGCACCCGCTCGGCGCCTCGGGCGCGCGCCTCGCCACCACGCTCGTGCACCACCTGCGCCAGACGGGCGCTCGCTACGGCCTGCAAACAATGTGCGAGGGCGGCGGCATGGCGAACGCCACGATCTTCGAACGGCTCTAGCTGCTTCGTGCGCGGCGACGCAGGATCACGGCGCCGGCGACCGCGCAGGCACCCGAAGCGACCGATCCGGCGATGATCATGAGCGCCATCGGCAGTGCGGTCTGGTCACCCCAGGCACCCACGATGGGTGGGGCGATTGCCCCGCCCATGAACTGGATGGCACCGAGAAGGGCGGATCCGGAGCCGCGGGCAAAGTCAGCGAGGCCCAGCGCGAGCGCCGTGCCGTTCGAGCTGGTGAGCGCAACGCCGCCGCTCAGCACGAACGCGCACGCAATGTAGCCGGGAATCGACAGCGAGCCCGTGAGCGAGAGCACCGCGAACGCGGTGCCCGCGAGCACGACCGCGCCGCTGCCGATCGACAGCATCAGCGTAGCGGGCACGCGGCCAGCCAGCCGCGAGTTGAGGTAGTTGGTGAGCACCATCGCGAGCGCTCCGGTCGCGAAAGCGAACGAGAACTGCGACGGCGTCATGCCGAGCATCACCTGTCCGACGAACGGCGCGCCCGCGATGTACGACAGCAGCGCCGCGAAATTGCAGGCGACCACGAGCGTGAAGAGCACGAATGCACGGTCGCGGCCGAGCCTGGCGAAGTTGCCAAACGCGCGGCGGGCGCCCCCAATTTGGCGCTGCGAGACCGGCAGCGTCTCGGGCACGAGCAGCAGCGCGAGTACGAACATGAGCGCCGTGACACTCGCGAGCGTCGCGAGCACGCCGCGCCAGCCGAAGTGCTCGGTGAGAAACCCACCCGCGAGCGGAGCCACGAGCGGTGCGACCGCCACGATCATCGCCATCAGGCTAAACGCCCTGATCGCGGCCGTGCCCTTCGCGAGATCGGCGATGATCGCGCGCGCGAGCACCACGCCCGAAGCGCCCGCGAGGCCCTGCAGTAGTCGCAGCGCCGTGAATATTTCGACCGTGGGTGAGAACACCATCGCGATGCTCGCGGCCGTAAACGCGCCGAGCGCGACGAGCAGCACGCTGCGGCGGCCGAGCCGGTCAGACAGCGGGCCGAGATACAGCTGGCCAAGACCCAGACCGAGCATAAACGCGGTGAGTGTGAACTGCACCCCCGAGGGGGTCGTGCCCAGCTCGTCAGCGATGTCGGTGAACGCTGGCAGGTACAGATCGACGGCGAACGGCCCCACCGCAGAGAGGAATCCGAGGGTGACAAGCAGACCTCTGGTGAGGCGCTGCGAAGGTGATTTCATGCGGTGTACTGCTCACTTCCAGCCGGGCACGCCCGACATCCGTTAGAATAGCTCGTCGGCATCTTCTCGTGCCTGCGCGGGGTCGCTTTGGTGTGGCTCGCGCGACGCACTCGGCATCCCGCCGTGTCGACGTTCCGTTCGTCTCGTTAGGACACTACCTCTATGGCTCTCGCCACTCGCGAAGACCTCCGCAATGTCGCTATTGTCGCACACGTTGATCACGGCAAGACCACGCTCGTCAACGCGATGCTGACTCAGACCAACTCGTTCGATGCGCACGAAGAAGTTGGCGATCGAGTCATGGACTCGAACGACCTTGAGCGCGAAAAAGGCATCACGATTCTCGCCAAGAACACCGCTATCACCTACGAAGGTGAGCACGCGAAGAACGGCCCGATCACGATTAACGTGATCGACACGCCGGGTCACGCGGACTTCGGTGGCGAGGTCGAACGTGCACTGTCAATGGTCGACGGCGTCGTGCTGCTCGTTGACTCGTCTGAGGGCCCCATGCCCCAGACCCGCTTCGTGCTGCGTAAGGCGCTCGAGGCCAAGCACCCCGTGATTCTCGCGGTCAACAAGACCGACCGCCCCGATGCACGCATCGAAGAGGTTGAGAGCGACGCGCAGGATCTGCTGCTCGGTCTCGCGTCTGACCTCGCAGAAGACGTGCCCGATCTCGACGTCGACGCCGTGCTGAACGTGCCCGTCGTATACCTCTCGGGCCGTGACGGCGCAGCATCGCACAACCGCCCCGCCGACGGTGAGCTGCCCGACAACATGACCCTCGAGCCGCTGTTCGAGACGATTCTCGAGCGCGTGCCCGCCCCCACCTTCGACGATGCGCGTGCCCTGCAGGCTCACGTGACGAACCTTGACTCGTCGCCGTTCCTGGGCCGTATCGCCCTGCTGCGTATTCACAACGGCTGGATCAACAAGGGCGAGACCGTCGCCTGGGTGAAGTCAGACGGCACCGTGGCGAACGTGCGTATCTCTGAGCTGATGCTCACGAAGGCGCTCACGCGCTACCCCGCAGAGAAGGCTGGCCCCGGCGACATCGTGGCGATCGCCGGTATCGAAGACATCACCATTGGTGAGACCATCTGTGATGCGAACGACGTGCAGCCGCTGCCGATGATTCACATCGACGACCCCGCGATCTCGATGACGATCGGCGCGAACACGTCGCCGCTCGTGGGCAAGGTGAAGGGCCACAAGCTCACCGCGCGCATGATCAAGGAGCGCCTCGACCGCGAGCTGATCGGTAACGTGTCACTCAAGGTGGTCGACACTGGCCGCCCCGACGCGTGGGAGGTGCAGGGCCGCGGCGAGCTCGCGCTCGCAATTCTCGTGGAGAACATGCGCCGTGAGGGCTTCGAGCTGACCGTGGGCAAGCCCCAGGTTGTGGTGAAGGTCGTCGACGGAAAGAAGCAGGAGCCGTTCGAGCACCTCACAATTGATACCCCCGAAGAGCACCTCGGTGCGATCACCCAGCTGCTCGCTGCTCGTAAGGGCCGCATGGAGAACATGGTGAACAACGGCACCGGTTGGGTGCGCATGGAATTCATTATTCCGTCGCGTGGCCTCATCGGCTTCCGCTCGGAGTTCATGACCGAAACACGTGGCACCGGTATCGCGAACGCGATCGCTCAGGGCTACGGCGAGTGGGCCGGCGTCATCAACACGCGTAACAACGGCTCGATCGTCGCCGACCGTTCGGGCGTGGCTACACCGTTCTCGATCATCAACCTGCAGGAGCGCATGTCGTTCTTCGTGCAGCCCACCGAGGAGGTGTACGAGGGCATGGTCATCGGTGAGAACTCACGTTCAGAGGACATGGATGTGAACATCACCAAGGAGAAGAAGCTCACGAACATGCGCTCGGCCAACGCCGACAACTTCGAGTCGATGACGCCCCCGCGCAAGCTCACGCTCGAGGAATGCCTCGAGTTTGCTCGCGAGGACGAGTGTGTCGAGGTGACGCCCGAGATCGTGCGTATTCGCAAGGTTGAGCTCGACGCGAACTCGCGTGCGCGCGCTGCTTCGCGCATCAAGAACGCCAACAAGTAGGCTCTTGCGCACGGTCGGAGTCGTCCTGCGCCTTCGATCGTGTCGCCTTGCGGCTTCGATCGTGTCGCCTTGCGGCCTCGATCGTGTCATCCTGCGCGAGCGTAGCGAGTCGCAGGATCCATGCTCACCCCCGCCCGGCCTATGCCGGGCGGGGGTTTCGCGTTCACGCCCGGCTTTGTAGGATCAGGTCATGTCGATCATCTACGAGACAACGCTGTCACCGTCAAAGTACGAGCTGCTCGCAGCCTGGCTGCCCACACAACCCTGGTTTGCGGGCGATACGGGGCAGCTGGCGCCGGTGGGGGCCTATAGGCTCGTCGACCCCGAGGGAGAAGTGGGCTTCGAAGGGCACCTGTTCACCGCGGGCGACAGCGTGATCTACCACGCCCCACTGAGCTACCGCGGTGCACCGCTCGATGAGGGCGATGAATTCTTGGTGGGCACGATCGAACACGGCGTGCTCGGTAAGCGCTGGGTGAGCGACGCGATCGGCGACCCGGTGTTTCGCGCGGTGCTTGCGGCTGCTATCGCACAGGGCTCGGTCGGCAGCCAGGAGTATGTGGTCGGCGGTGCACCCGACGGCGGTACTTTGGAGCGCGCCACGAGCGTGCGGGTCGCTGGCACCGGATCGCCCGGCGCCTCCGTGCCTGAGCTGTGGGCGGCGCTCGTTGAGCAGCGCAGCGGCGCCACGGTGGCGCACACCGAGTTTGCCGCGCTCGAAGTGCGTCGGGTGCTGCGCGAGAGTGATCCACCCGTGGAGCCCCGCGAGCTGACGCTGCGCGCGTCGTGGGACGACGCGCACATCGGGGTGCTGCTCGCCGCACTGCAGGCGTGAGCTCGGCTGCGCGGCTATTCTTCGCTCGCTTCCTTCCCTGTCCTTCTGTGCTCGCTCCCTTCCTCGTCATTCTGCGTGACTTTGCCGCTCGGTCATTCTGCGCTCGTTCCCTCCCTCGTCATTCTGCGCTCGTTCCCTCCCTCGTCATTCTGCGCGAGCTTGCGAGTCGCTGAATCCAGGCCCCGAACAACGCATAACCCGGCGCTGACACGCGCGCGATTCGTTGATTTCAACTATTGACCTGTTGTTCGCTAGAGTAGTGCTTGCGTGAAAACGCAATCGGGATGTGGCGCAGTTTGGTAGCGTACGTCGTTCGGGACGACGGGGTCGCAGGTTCAAATCCTGTCATCCCGACGAAGTGCCCCGGTCAGAACAAGTTTCTGGCCGGGGCAATTTTCGTTTAGGGGCCGCGGACACGTTTCGGACACGATGACATTCTGTGTGGCGGCGTGAGGCTCCCGGCCACCCTGCGCGAGCTCGCACTATGGTCACCCTGCGCGCGCTCGCACTATGGTCACCCTGCGCGAGCGCAGCGAGTCGCAGGGGCCAGGCTTTCGAGAATGTCGTAGGTGTGCGAGACAATGTGCAGTGTGACTGGGGTGACGACAGACGGGAGCATCGGTGCGAACGGGATTGCGTGCCGTTGGCGGTCTGTCGATCTGTAGAATCTCAACGGGGTGACCATGGACCGGCTGCTGCAAGACGTCGATCTCATTGCTGAGGTGGAACAGATCGAAGACTTCCGCACTATCTGCGAAGAAGCGGAGAAGATCTCACCGCATCAAAAAAGCTCTCCGCAGTGAAGCGCACCGGTGGTGGGGCGAAAGAGTAACGTCCACACAAAAAGCGATCGCTGACAAGCGAAAGGATCTCCGGAAGAAACTTAAGAAGGTTTCCGCGAAGGTGCTGATCTTCATGTACCTCACCTACTTCCGCGAAGAACGCCTGGCGCACGTGATCGAGTCACTCGACACCGAGCAGTTCTTGCGCTCCACCGACCTCTCGCTCGGCTCCTACGGTAAGCTGACCGAGACTGGCGTGATCGACGTGGGTAACATGACCGACGCGATCCAGGAGGTCCGCTACTTCGAGAAGAAGAGCATCGAAGGGTTGGTGGAGGGGTAACCGTGAACGATCATCCCGTTGCGCTGACTGACCCGCCTGAGGGGTACGGTGAGTGGCTCACCGATCTCAAACAGCGCATCTACGCCGCGCAGCAGCGCGCTGTCCTGGCAGTCAACACCGAAATGGTCGCTCTGTACTGGCGAATTGGTCAGGACATCATGGAGCGCCAGTCTCGGCAGGGTTGGGGCGCAAAAGTGATCGATCGACTTGCGCATGACCTGCGGGTGGCGTTCCCTGAAATGCGTGGCATGTCGGCGAGGAATCTTCGATATATGCGGGATTTCGCGAAGGCGTGGCCAGACATCGAGATTTGGCAGCAGGCTGCTGCCAAATTGCCGTGGGGTCACAATATGGTCCTCATCGACCGGGTCAAAGACCCCGAGCGGCGACTGCTGTACGCTGCTGCCGCTGTCCAACACGGCTGGTCTCGGAATGCGCTCGACATGCACATCGATATGCAATCCGTGGAACGCGCGGGAAAAGCGATCACAAACTTCGATCGAACGCTACCGCCGTCAACCTCTGACCTTGCCCGTCAGTCACTCAAGGACCCCTACAAACTTGACTTTCTCGGCCTCGGGGAAAATGCCGCAGAGCGAGCGATTGAGCAGGCCATTGTTGATCACCTCACCGATTTTCTCATCGAACTCGGTGTCGGCTTCGCCTACGTTGGGCGCCAAGTCCACCTCGAAATTGGTGACGATGATTTCTATATCGACTTGCTGTTTTACCACCTGCAGCTGCGTTGCTATGTCGTCATCGAAATCAAGGGTGGGAAACTTAAACCTGAGCACCTCGGCCAACTGGGTTTTTACATGACAGCGGTGGATGAGACGCTTCGACATGAGAGCGATGGCCCAACCATCGGCCTATTGCTCTGCCGCTCGAAGAACGAAATAGTGGCAGAGTATGCCTTGAAGGACAGCAAGCACGCCCTCGGGATCGCGGAGTATGAACTCCTGAAGGCGCTGCCCGAGCCACTACACACTTCGTTGCCGACCATCGAGCAGATCGAACGTGAACTCGGCGAAACGAGCGAATGACACACAATCACCGAATACCCACCTCAATCAACCAAAATCGACCGTGACGAACCGTCAATGAGCCGGTAGATTAGCCACAGAAGAATCGCCCGATTCGTCAATTGACCAGGGAAAACAAGAGTTTCTCGCAGGTTTCAGATGGTAGCAATAACCCGAGACGGGGTCGCAGGTTCAAATCCTGTCATCCCGACGAATTGCCCCGGTCAGAACAAGTTTCTGGCCGGGGCGATTTTCGTTCTAAGGGCCGCTATTTGTGCGGCCTCGTTTCGGTCGCAGCCACTAGTTCTCGTGGAGACGCATGTGCCGCATTCATGATGGCAGCCATGCTTGCGCCCAGCACCGAGTCGGCTCGACCGGCTGACCAGCCAGTGCGGTCGTTGTTACGGTACTCAATCACGGTAAGGGCTTCGCTGTCGTTGCCGTGCCCGGTGCTGGTTTGGTGAAGTTCTAATACCTCGACGTGGATGCCTTGCGTAGCAAGTGCCGTGGTCAACGCTTCTACCGGTCCGACGCCGTCATGGCTGGTAGCAAATTCTTGGTCTCGGGTTCGAAGAACGATCCGGGTACTGTTTCCTCCAGATGACTCAGAGGCCTCATATCGCGCTAGCACGATGGCTGCACCGGTTGGCTCGCTGTGCAGATATGACTGCTGAAAGATATCCCAAATCTCTGCGGCGGTAATTTCACGGCCCGAGCAATCAGTATGCCGCTGCACTTGCTGCGCGAAATCAATCTGTAATCGCCGTGGCAGTTCGATGCCGTAGGCGCTCTCAAGCAGGTAAGCGATGCCGCCCTTTCCTGACTGTGAATTCACGCGAATGACCGCGTCGTAACTTCGGCCAATATCTGCCGGATCAATTGGCAGGTACGGTACTTGCCAGCAGGCTTCACTCTCCGTGAGTCCTGACGCTTCGGCTCGCGCGCGATGTTCAGCGAAACCCTTCTTGATAGCGTCTTGGTGGGTTCCGCTAAATGCAGTGTGCACGAGGTCGCCAACATACGGGTGCCTGGGGTGCACTTCGATCCGATTGCAGTACTCGACCGTGCGGCGAATCTCGTCAATATCGCTGAAATCGATCATCGGGTCGATACCCTGTGCATGCAAATTCAGAGCAAGTGTTGCGATGTCCACATTTCCGGTGCGCTCACCGTTGCCGAAGAGGCAGCCTTCGACTCGTTGGGCTCCAGCGAGCACTGCCAGTTCGGCGCAGGCGATCCCAGTGCCGCGGTCATTATGCGGATGCACGGAGAGGATCACGCTATCGCGCCGAGCGAGGTTTTTATGCATGTATTCGATCTGGTCCGCGTATACGTTTGGGGTTGCAATTTCCACAGTTGCAGGCAAGTTCAGGATCACCGGGCGTTCTGGCGTCGCCTGCCAGAGCTGGGTCATCGAATCGCAAACATCGAGCACGTAGTCGGGCTCTGTCAGGTTGAACACTTCCGGGCTGAATTGAAACCGAACATTTGGCAGGTCTCCAGCGAATTCAAGTACATCGCGGCCACCGGCCAGAATGAGTTCTTTCAGAGCAGTGCGGTCATGTCCAAGGACCATACTTCGCCACGTCGGTGCTGTTGCGGTGTACATGTGGATCACGACTTCATTGCGGATGCCACGGATGGAGTCGACAGTCCGCTTGATCAGATCGCGTCTTGCCGGGGTGAAAACGACGATCGTCACATCTTCGGGGGCAATCTTTGTATCGGAAATGAGGCGCACGAAATCGTAGTCAGTCTGTGAAGCAGAAGGATACCCAACCTCGATCTCCTTGTACCCCATGGCGACCATCAATTCAAAGAAACGTCGTTTGCGTTCGGGATCCATCGGCTCGGCGAGCGCCTGGTTACCGTCGCGCAAGTCAACCGGCACCCAGAGCGGGGCTTCAGTTAGTTCGTGGGTGGGCCATGTGCGTTCGGTGATAGGGATACCAACACGTGAGTACACGTCAGTGTAGCGATGGAACGGCATTTGGGAGTGACGCTGCCTGTTCCAGGGCGCGGATTGCAGCGGTACCGGGCCAACGGGAGTCGAGATGTGGGGGAAAGGGGTTGCGGTCATTGCGGAAGTCCTTTTGTTTCGTATTGAGAGACCGGCACATCAAAGGACTCCACGTCGGGAGAGCCGGTCTTGGCTAAACCCCGCCGTGGCGGCGAAGGAGAAGTTTGCAAATGAACACGTCAACACAGTAACACAACTCCTCAGACAAGTAGAGGAGCTATGCTTGATCCATGGCACAGGTAAAACGAACTCCGCTCGCGGAGCAGGCTGCCGAACTACTGATGGAGCGCATCAAGGGTGGCGAGTGGGGTCTTGGTGCGAAGCTGCCCGGCGAAACCACACTCGCCCCACAGCTTGGTGTGGGGCGTTCAACTGTGAGGGAAGCCATACGGCAACTCGCGGGGCTCGGTGTCCTCGCAACGAGGCAGGGGGCAGGTGTGTTCGTCACTGCACTTGACGTGCCGGAGGACTGGGGAACCATGCTCAGACGCGCTGACATCGTTGCCGTGCTCGAAGCCCGTATCGCCATTGAAAGTGAGGCTGCAGCGCTAGCTGCGGAGCGACGAACCACTCAAGATTTGCGTACTATGCGAAGCGCACTAGCGCAGCGAGACGTGAACAGAACAGAACCTAACGAACTGGTGGACGCGGATACAGCATTTCATCGCGCGATTGTTGCTGCGGCGCACAGCCCGATACTCCTGGAACTCTTCGACAGCTTTGTTCCCCGATTGCGGCAGGCAATGGTTGACTTGCTCAGTATCCAGCAGGATCACGCGACGGACACCGACCAGGATGCCCATGCCAACCTTTTACAAGCAATCAACGACCAGGACTCAATAAGGGCGCTGACTCAAAGTCGTGCGCATCTGCAGGCTCTCAAAATCACCCTTGGATAGACCTACTGATGAGGCATATAAAACTTTGGAACAGCTTGTTAGTAATGCTTTCCAACACAACGGGCTTCAGTAGACCCCGCAGGGCGCGTATTGAGTATGAACGCACTGAGGTGGTGTAGACCTGAGCCCAATAGCTCCTTAGGCAAGGCATACTGCCCGGTACGCTTAGGCCCCTCCTGACCGTAATAGAAGAATGCGAGGATGTGTTAGGTGGCTGCTCAACTGGATGACCTGACGGTGCTCGCGCGCTTCGTGACTCGTGCGCGCCGCATAGAAGCTCATTCTCTCGTGCAAAACGAAGGAACCTTAATAGCCTATGCAAAAGGTACCTTTAAGGTCACGCTTGGTTTTGATGGGGTGGCGACTATCAGGCGACCCCTCCCGGAGAACGAAGAAGAGTTTGAATCCCTAGTTGCGAGGATCAGGCCATTGACGTTGAAATCTGAGCCAATATATTACGCGAAAGTGCTAGGAGCGCTAGAGCGAGCATTGGAGCAGATCACCCCAGATGCGGAAGTTGCATTTGAATTCCAGGCATTGAAAGTTTCTTGGGAGTCCGCCGAACTTCAGGGGACTCAGGTGCAGGGCTATTCCGTGCAACGCTCGCGTATTGATGGTTCGGAATCAACTAAAAATGTCTCCGATACTCAGCTAGCTGCCGCGTGGGTATATGCGGACCTTGTTCATGCTGATGCTCAGGGCCCTAAAGCTGAGGCGCTTGCTTTCGACCTTGAAGAACGGTATGCAGCCGCAGTGCTTGTGTTCTGTGGGGCAGCCGTGCGGGTGGTGAGGACGCTTCGCCTGATCGAGCATCTGAAAGCCGCGGAGATACTCGACCTTGCTGATGAACTCTGGTCTCAAAAGGTCACAGTCGACACCACCGAGATCGTCGAGGAAGCGGAGGTGTTCATGGCGCCTGTAGGCGCACCGATGCCAAATCTCATGACCTCGGTCGAAATGGGAGAAGACTGGAAATCAGTCTCGGTGACTGAGATGCTCAGGCTTGAGATAGCAAACCGGGTGACAGTGCTCCTGCGAGACGGCGATCGCATTGTGGATACCAGCGACGCGGCGGTTATGAGGCGAGAGAATGACGAAGACTCGATGACTTGGGAAGCCCTCATCGCCGGGAGCGCCCTCTGTCGTTTGGTTTTTGACGCTGAATCAGGCAGAATTCGGTCGATTCGGTCGATTCGGTCGATGGAACTTCAATTCCTGGATCACACTCATGCGCTCAAGCTCTCCTCCTATGAATTCAAGCTGAAGATGTTCCAAGCCCAGAAGTTGACGCTTCAGGTCGGGGGCCAAAACTGGGTGTCTCTGCAAATCCCTGCAGCCTCAGAGGAAGAGCTGCTCCAGCAGCAAATTCTCTTGGAAACGACAAGGGACATTGTTTTGATTGAGCAAATCGCTAAAAGAAAGCTCAAAATAGGCCGCGAGCCCTTCACGAACGACGATCGCATGGCGTTGAGAGTTGCACGGCTGACCTGGGAAGGCAAGATCACCTATTGGAGTCAAGGACCGATACAGGTCACTACCGAAAATGGGCTACCTCCCTCTCAGATTCAGTTACCTGCCCAGACTCTTTCAATCGGCGGTGTGGAGATCCCTACCCCTGAAATACGGTTGCGCCACCCAGGCATGGTTGTCACCGAACTGAAGCCTGAGCCGCCACTTGAACCAGGAGTGAAACTGTATGAGCTCCGGCCTCCTGGTCAAGCATTCTTCCGGGTTTGGGCACCAGAGCAGGTGCAGGTTTCGAGTGACGCTGATCTCGCTTCGCTTGTTCCCTGGGGCCTGTCGGGGATACAGGAGGCCGAACCTCTGAAGACGGATACCGCGTTGATTAAGTTTGACCAGCAGGAACCATGAACTGCGCGCAAAGCGAGGTTGCCCAGTTCTTTGGTTCTAGGAGAGCTACCGAGTTAGAGTTGCGTTGAATCCGCTTGGTTTCGTGGAATCTCGCTCTGGCGAGTATCGTCAGGCTGGTCGGACGCGACACGTGGACCTTGGTTGCGTTCCAGATGCAAAGCATGAACACGAGATACAGCCATTCGGGAGCACCCATCTCTATCAGGGCGAGAGCGCCGGGTGCGATCAACAAGTAGGGGATAGAGAGCAGCATCGCCGGTACGCCGTAGCGAAGATTCTCGCGGCGGCGCAGGAATCAGATCGGCCGGTTCTTCGAAGCGTACCGCTGCAACAGATCGCTCGCGGAGCTACTGAGAATCCAGATGAGGGTGAGCATGACCGAGTCCAGGTTGTCACGCATTGCGACTCCTGAGTCCATGAATCCGGTACGCACTCTGTCCGTCGAGAACCAGTATTTTGTGCCGACAGGGGCAAGTCGTTGTCGCCTCGGTATTCTAGTGTCATGTTGATGATTGGTGCCTTCGTTAATGTGGCCGGGTATTCGGTCGGAGGTGACTCACGCGCTATCTTTGACGACCAGAGTTCGGGTGTCGGTATTGTGGCCATGCGAGAAACTACCCAATCGTGCACCTCCGGCTCTTCTGGGATGTTGCGTCACCAGGCGGAGAAGTGACGATGCTCCAGAGCTTCACCAGTGATGTGGCCTTTCGTGGCCTGAGCAAGACCCCATTCGACGGGACTTCACCCTGCAAGCTAGGTAAGCGAACGGTGATCTACGGCCGAAACGGCACGGGAAAGACGAGCCTGTCAGAAGCGCTCAGGCTCGCTGAGGGTTCCGGACGCGCAGACAGTGCCACTCTTCAAGCGCGAATCATTACGAATGGTTCTTCTTCGGGAATCCGCCTAGAGCCCGGTAGTTTCCCGTTTCGGCTGTTTGTCTATAATCGCTTTTACGTTCAAGAGTCTTTGCGACTCTTCCTTAGTGGCGATGGTCACGCATCACCGATTGTGCAGCTCGGCATTGACAACATTAAGGCCGAAGTCGAACTGGAAAGCCATCAGGCATATTTAGCAGTGCTTGAAGCACGAGAGGCCTCGATTCGTGAAGCAATGAAGCGTATCGAACTTGATCGCGAGACGCTTGAGAAAGAAACCAAAGCTGAGATCATTTCAGTTCTCGCGCCAGCGGACGCAGCGTACTACAATCCGACCAGGTTCCAAGTCACTCAGGTGAGGAAACTGCTCGATGATCAGAACGCAACTGCACTCTCGGATGAGGAATTCGCTGCAGAATTGAACGCGGCTACAGCCGCTCTGTTGGGTCAGGTAGACCTACCCCTTGCGCCCGAAAAAATGGCTGCGAATCTGCATCTAACGGTCAACGATGAACTTCTCAGTGCGTCCGTGGACTCGGTGCCCCTATCCCGGCTGACCGAGAATGCTGATCTCTCGGCTTGGGTTGAAAATGGATTGACATTTCATAGCGAAGGTGATCTTTGCACGTTTTGCCAAGTCGGCATTGTCACCTCCGACGTTCTCGCGGCATACCGGCGGCATTTCAGTTCGGCTCTCGACTCCCTACGAGAACGGCTTGGAAAAGCAATCGCATATTTTGAGCGTCAGCGTGATGCTTTGGATTCTTGGCTTCAAAGTATGCCCAGTGAGAGCGAGTTTCTGCCGGACTTCCAGGGGTGCGCCAAGAATGTGATGTCTGATGTGAGGAAGGATGTCGAGGCTCTCCAGATTGAAATTGGTAAAGCGATTGCCGCCATTCAGAGAAGGCAAGCAGATCCTCTTCGCGCAAGGCCTGACGCAGATCTCCTCACAGAGCCATTCGCTGTTGTGGATGTTGCTGGGTTCAATCAAGTGCTGTCTGAGAATAATGCCGCCTGTGGGTCGCAAACCGCACGCATTAAACGGGCGCGAGCATCCGTTGAGCTGCATTTCGGCGCTCAGAACGGTGCCGAATACCGATTTGCTGCGCGGCGTCTGGAGCTGGCCCAAAGGGCGCTGTCGACACTTCGGCAGCGAACTGTTGAAGTGGATACAAAACGGCTTGCGGCTCAACAAGAACTGCAAGACGTCGGGCAGATGGCGAACCTTATCGACGTGGATCTTCGAGAACATTTCGGTCATGCACACCTGAGGGTCTCGGTCACGCCGGACGGAACTGGCTATGTAGTGACGCGCTCCGGGGCCATTGCTACTCATCTGAGTGAAGGGGAGCGAAATGCTATCGCCTTTACGTACTTCTTGCGCTCGCTTGAGGAAGAAGGCGTCGATCCCGAGCAGACCATCGTGGTGATTGACGACCCAGTAACGAGCCTCGACAAAGAGTCGCTATTTGCTACATTCGCATTCGCCCGCGAGCGTACAGAACAGTTTGCTCAAGCTATATTTCTTACTCATGACTACGAATACTTCAGGTTGAACCTCATCGACTTAAAGAACCGTTGGGGGAGCTCTCAAAAACGCATTCGCATGAACGACGCCGCTGAGAAGCAGATGCCTGAGGTCTCATTCCTGGAGGTTCGCGCAGTCTCGCAGGCTGCGAATTCGCGACATGGAGAGGTGCGAGAACTTCCTCGAAGCCTGGTGCAGCACCCAAGCGAATACCACTTCTTATTTTTTCACGTGGCAGAAACATCTGTGGGAACTTCGCAAGAGTATCTACCGTTGGTCGGAAACGCAGCTCGGCGACTTCTTGAGGGCTTCCTCTCGTTTCGAGCCCCGGACAAAATCAATTTCCAAGAGAAGGTAAACGCAGTCGCAGCGAACGCGTTTATTGATGGAGCGTTGAAGGAGCGGGTCGTGAAGTTCCTCCATAGTCAATCCCATCGAGAAGAACCTCGACCTTCGTCAGCGCTAGACTTTCCTTCGATTGAGACGGAACTAGCAGCTACGTTGAGGTTCATTCATGCAGCAGATGGCCCACATTTCGAAGCGATGTGTAGGTCAGTGGATCTCGACCCGGTCGTGATCCTTCAGAATCTAGCCATGCAGCAGATTGTGTAGTTGCGGAGAAACGTGCCTCGGTTCAGGAGATGCGGGTCACGGTAAACCCATGCCAATTAACCGTGACCAGGCCGAGCTGACCGACTACACTCGGGGTAGGCGTTACGCCTTATCCCTAACCAACACCAGGGAACCGTAGCTAATCACGTGGCATAGAAACCATTCGTGATCAGGGGTTTTGACTGACGGGGTCGCAGGTTCAAATCCTGTCATCCCGACCAGAAAGCCGCGGAAACTCAATGGTTTCCGCGGCTTTTAAGGTTGAGAGATTTGACTATCCCGACGAAAACCCGACGAAAACTCCTTCCTGCGAGGGCTTTCCGCTTATCATCGACCGGTCGTTTTGGGTCGCATCCGGTTGATGCTGGGCCTGGTGCACCTGTTCACTATGAACACGCAGCACACACCCTCACAGCATCCGGCACAGCTCGAACCGCTCCTCGACATCGAGGAACTGGCGAACTATCTCGGCATCCCCGTCGCAACGATCTACGATTGGCGCGTACGCGGACACGGCCCGCGAGCGCATCGCTTGGGCAAGCATCTGAAATTCGCGCTCTCCGACATTCAAACCTGGATGGCCGAGCAACGAGAACCTGGTCCAGTGTCCCAGGCTTCAGACGCGAGCCCGGAGCGGAAGTGACATCATGAGCAGGCCACGCCTCACTATTGGCACCCACGGTGAGATCGGGTACCTGCCAGCAGCGTCTGGCCGGATCACCGCCTATGCACGCTATCGAGACTGGGATGGTGTGACCCGTGTGGTGCAGGCGACCGCGCCCTCGCAAAAGCTGCTGAACGGGCATTGAAAGCGAAGCTCGCTGAACGCACGGTCAGTGCTATAGCCCTTTCAGATGATGCATGCAGGTCTCAAATCTCGACTACCCACGTTGTTCGAGAACTGCGACGATATGGTCGGCGGCAACTTCTGCACCGTTCGGTGCGGCGCGGAGCCGTCTACCGACCGCCATAGCACGGGTGCGAAGCGCATCGTCGTCCAGGATTGTGTGGATCTCTGCGCGGATTCTTGATGAGCTCGCGGATTTCGGCAGCTGCCTACCTGCTCCGATCGACTCGACCGTCCAACCGACGATTCGCTGGTCGGAGGTTGGGTTGATCGGCATGATTAGCAGCGGGATGCCGTGAGCGAGGGTCTTCATCGTGGTGGAGTGCCCACCGTGGCCGACGACGAGGTCGACGGTGGGGAGCACTTCGGCGTGGTCTACCCAGGCGCGCACGTCCACATTCGTGGTGCCGACGAGTCGCCCGGTGAGGTTGACGTCGCCTGTGGTGACTACGGCGTCTACCTCGAGCCCCGATATCGCGTTGATGATGCGCTGATACACAGCAAGCATACCCGGCCAGTCGGAAGAACTGAGCGCCACCAGGATTCGGGGGCGACCGGCTCGGCCGAGCGGTTCCACACCCGCTTCGGTCGTCCCGGTCCAGTCGTAGCAGGTGAGGGCTGGGTCATCACGCCCTGGGTCGAGGTCGTGGTCGGTGAGGAGCAGTCGTGCTGCGGTGCGTTTCCACAACTTGTCTGGGCGGAGTCCGAGGATTCCGAAGACCTTCCCGATTGGTCCTCGGTCGAACGACCGTACCCAAAAGCTCCCGAAGGTATGGAATAGCGAAATGACTGGCACGCTGCTGTTGAGCGCCCCGCGCAAGGGTGCGGGAAGCATGCAATCGACTACCACTGCATCAGCTCGACGCTCGACGATCAGTGCGAGCACCGCTTTGGAGGTGCTCTTGCCTGTTGTGAGTTGCAGGAGCGCACCGAACTCGCGAACCCCCTGCTTGTGCCCTTCTGGTTTTATTGCCAGTGCGGGCGCAAACGGTATATGTGTGAGAGAAGTGTGATCTGCGGGCAGGCCCGCGATCTCAACGTTAACCCCACGGCGAGACAGTGCCTTTGCCACAGCAACTGTCGGTGGCACGTTGCCGCCAAGGTTGGCAGTTAGAAAGAGCACTCGCATGATGTTCCCCGTTTCAATCTCGTCACATCCCATTGCTGACGGTTCCCGAGCGCTTGATTCATGTGGTTGCTGCTTGACGTCACAGATATCCACGCAGCAGCTTTCGCGCCCATGGCACTCCAGTTCTTAACCATTCCGATCGGCCCCCGACAATATCGACGCATCCGCAGGATCAGCGCTCTCTGCTCAACTGGGTGTGACGGTCGGCGGCTGACTCTAGGTAGACGAGGATCGCCTGCACCCGCCGGTTTCCGTCGGGTGATTCTGGCAGGTCGAGTTTCGCGAAGATCGAGCCGATGTGGGTCTCCACGGTCCGCTCAGAGAGGAAGAGGCGTGCCCCGATGGCGTGATTCGACCACCCCTCAGCCATGAGCATGAGGACTTCGCGTTCCCGAGGGGTGACGGTGTCCACCCGCGACGGAGAGTGTGCGGCACCCAGCAGCCGCAACACCACGTCGGGATCGAGCGCCGTGCCGCCGGCCGCAACGCGGTCCAGCGCTGTGAGGAACTCATCGACGTCGAGCACCCGGTCTTTCAATAGGTAACCGATCGCGCCCTCAGCGACGAGCTCGACTGTGCGGCGGGTCTCGATGTGCTGCGAGAGCAGCATGATCGGTGTAGGCGGGTCCCAGTTGCGGATCTCGATCGCTGCGGTGATGCCTTCGTCATCTGCTGGCATACGTATGTCGAGCACGACCACATCTGGGGTGTGCGCCCGCGTCTGTGCGACGGCGTCAGCCGCCGTCGCAGCGCGGCCGACGATCTCATGCCCAGCGCTGGCAAGCAGCGCCGCGAGGCCTTCGCGAAACAGCGCTGAGTCTTCACCGATCACAATCCGCACGGCAGCACCGCCTCGATCGTTGTGCCGCCACCTACAGGTGAGACCATCCGCCAGGTTCCCCCCAACGCCGCGACCCGGTCGCCGAGGTTGGTCAGACCGCCCACACCACGTACGGTCGCGCCACCACAGCCGTCGTCAGCCACGCGCACCCGCAGGGTACCTTGCCTGTCGTGCACCGCGACCCGCACCTGGGAAGCCTCAGCATGTCGCAGCGCGTTCGCAACCGACTCGCTAACGACGTAATAGGCGGTCGTGGCTACCGCGTCGGGCAGATGGTCGGCGCGCACATCCAGTTCGACGGTCGTCCCCTCGGTGCGTGTGAGATGCGCGAGAGCCGCAGCCAGTCCGTCATCCAAGTCGCTGGGCCGCAGCCCGTGCGCGATCTGGCGCAACTCAGCCACCGCCGTCGACAGCTCCGCGACGGCGGCATCCAGCGCTGCGGTCAGTTCGGGATCGTGGCCGGACGTGCGCTGCAGCACCCGCAGGTGCATTCCGACGGCCACCAGCCGCTGCTGCGTACCATCGTGCAGGTCGCGCTCGATACGGCGGCGAACCTCGTACCCTGCACGGACGAGGCGTTCACGGGATGCCGCGATCTCGGCGTTCGCGCGCGCCAGATGCACTCGCGAACGAGCCGCGTACACGAGCGGTGCCGCAGCGCGCGCTACGGCCGCTGCGGGCCGTTTGATGCGGGTGGCCGACGGTACGATCGAACCGATCTCGTCGCCATGTGCGCGCACCGGCATCGCCGTCTCGCCCGGGGTCACCGCAGCACCGTCCAGCCCCGCCAGAGCCCCGTCACCGCCGCGGCGGAAGACCACCACCAGGCCAGGGTCACGCAGTGCTTCGCGCAGCACTCCCTCCACCTCTTCGGGTACTGCAGTTCCCGCCTCGACCTGTGCCGCGAGCCGGTGTAAACGCGCGACCGCACGTGCCCGCTCGGGGTAGAGCATCCGGTCGAAACCGCGTCGCGCAAAGGGAAAGGTGATCACGACAGTGATCGTCGCCGAGGCAGTCGCAGCTGCTATCCCAACTGGCGGCCAGGCATCCATCGGGCGGCCCGTGATGGAGCTGACAACCGTCAGCGCCGCAAGGGCAGCAGCGATGAGCACGAGCACGGTCACGGCTGCAACGATCGCACGGTCAATGTCGAACAGTTCGGGCCGAGTCACAGCGATAGTCGCGCCAACGGGGATCGCGATCATCATCACAGCCAGACCGAACACCACCAGGTCCGGGGAACCCAAGGCGATATAACTGGCCCAACACAACAGAAGTGTCAGTGGCAGTGAGAGCCCCGCCACAAGCACCCAGCGCAGTCGAAGACGATCCCGCTCATCCGCATATCGATAGCGCGCGAACGGGGCCACTGCGCAGGCCACCAGCACGACAAGAAATGCGAGTAGCAGAATAAGTGCCGCGATATTCTGGATCGCTGCGGGCAGGGGGACCAGCGCCGCAATGGCGACTCCCCCGATGAACACGGCCACAATCGCGCACAGCGCCCACGCGACCGCACGCCAGCGCGACGATGCAGGGTGACCCGACGGGGTGACGACCAGCACCAGGGCGAGCGGCAGATACAGGAGCATCCAGGTGCCGCCCAATACTCCGGCAGGGTCGATCTCGGCACTGTTGGTCACGGTCACCGCGAGCCCCTGCGCGGCCAGCAGCGGAGCGGTGATGTCACCCGGCGCGTATCGCGTGACGATCGCACACAGCACGAGCATGATCGCACTAATCCCGAACGCCGCCGCAACCTGTGCGGGCGGATTCAGCACGTTGCGACCCAGCGTCAGCAACAGGATGCTGCTGAGCACCGTTGTCGCGGCCAGCAGTGCCGCCACCACCGCCACTCCGGTACGTGTGCGCCTAAGCACAGGCATCACCCTTACTGCCTCCATAACAGCATTTTAGAACCGGCTCGCTTGTGGCGACACCCGTGCTAGCACTGACGCGGTTCGGGTGCCACCTCTGATGCTGTCGGGGACAGCGTGAGGGAAAGCTAGATGCAGTCGGGCGCATGAGATGCCCGGTATGCATCCGAGGAGGAGTTATGGCCACTGTCGAGAAGAATGACGACGCACGGCAACGGCAACAGCGGGGTGAGTCCGTGCTGGCCGACCCGACAGTGCCGTTCCGACGTCGCGCCGCTGCGGTCGCGCTACCTCTGGCCTTCGCCTGCCAGCTGGTGTGCAACAGCATCTACGCCTGGGTGTCTACCACGAGCGGAATGAGCGACACGGGAGGTGCCGCCGAGATGCTGGACCTGTACGCGACGTTCCCCACAGAGCTCATGGTGGCGACACTGTTCGCGTTGATCGGCTCCCTGCTGGCGGTGCTAGGTCTACCTGCCGCGCTGCGGGTGTTGCGGCCTGCCAAGCCCCGGCTAGCACTCTGGGCCGTCGGCCTGATGGTCATCGGTTACATTTGTTACTTTGGCATCGTGTTTGGCAACTTTGACCTGTCGGGCATCGCGATCTCACGCGTGGATGCTGCCGACGCATTGGACACCTCACCAGGCCAGGTCTGGGGCATGGCGTTCTTCCTGCTGTTCGTGATCGGCAACTTGGGTGGCAACCTGTTGCTCGGCCTCACAGTAATCTTGGGGGGCCGACGGGTGGGAGTGCCTTGGTGGGCAGGCCTGCTCGTACTGGGTTGGACGATCGGGCACATCGTCAACATCGCCGGCGGCGGCGAGTGGTTCGCCGTCGTCGGGGGCGTGTTCCAGATCGCTGGGTTCGTGATCCTCGCGGCGGCCACGCTGCGCCTGGCTGACACGGAATGGGTTGCACGGGGCTGAACGGTCCGGCAGGGATGGCTATCGCGCTACACCCGGATGGGCAGGAAGCTCGACACGGTCGACTGGGACTACGTAGGGGGTGCCAACTCGACCAACGTTACAAGATCTACGAGACGGGGAAGCCCACGGTGCTCGCGGTCGTCATCGCCGCACAGTATTGGTCCATAAGAGTACTTGCGCCAGGTGATTGCGTCGAGCGCGAAGCGGATAGATCTTCGGAGACTCGCGTACAAATCAATACAAATCAATACGAGGTGTACCACCTCTAGCATCTGATCGGAGAAACTCATGAACATATTGATGACCCCTGTTCTCGTGATCCTCATCGGCTTCTTCGTCCGGTCACGACTGATCGCGACGCTGCTCTATCTCGTCATCGAAGGGATCCTCTTCACCTTCCAGACACTCGCAGTCCTTATGGCCTGGATGGCGGGCGAGGGTGGGTTCGGTGGTGCCACCGATCAGGGAGCTTTCGGACCATCGCCCACAGGTTTTCCGCTGCAGTACGATGAGGGCGAAATCTGGGCTTACGGGCTCGTTAACCTGGGTATCATGGCCGTCGGTGTGATTCTTACCGTATTGATCGTCATTTTCCGCAACCGCGGCCGTGCGAAGAAGAGCGACGGCGCTGGGTAATCGCCCAGCACTCCGTGACCTGTGTCGGTCCGCTGGGCGTGCAAGAGGACGTGCCCAGCGAGCTGATGCAGGCCGTCGGAATCACGCACCGTACGTCGCGGGCGGGTGATCCGCACCGATACATTCCCATGCAAATCGGCACCCGCGTATTCGCAGAAGGAAAGTGGCAGGGTCTAATCACTGCCGCGCTGTTCAAGCAGCAGGGTGCGATCCGCGCCCTCGGCACTGCCGTGTTCGTCGCCAGCCCCGAGCTGGCCGAGGTGCTGGATCGGCACGACGTGGTGTGTCTAATTCGATGCTGAGAAGAGAAGAAGTCATGTCAAACGAACCGCCGCGGCGCGGGCGCGGGCGCCCGTCTGCTCCGCTCCTGTCGCGGGAGAAAATCGTCGAAGCCGCGTTTGTGGTGCTGGCGCAGCAGGGAGCCGCAGGCTTTAGCCTGGCGCGTGTGGCAGCTCACCTTGGGACGCAGCGCCCCGCGCTCTACAACCACATCGCCGACAAAGATGACCTCGTGGCGCTGATGCGCGATAGTGCGACAGCCGATATCGACTGGTCTGGCTTTGGCGTGCTGCCGTGGGACGAGGCGTTTGAGTCGATGGCGTGGTCGTACCGAGAGGTGTTCTCACGGGAGCCCGAGCTGACGACACTACTCGCCGTTACCCCGATTCGCGCGTCGGCTCGCTCGATTCAGAACCGCGAGCGGTGTACGAGCGCGCTCATTGACGAGGGCTGGCCCGACTACATGGTGACGTCGGTAATCGTGGCGGTCGAGTCATTCATTATCGGCTCAGGGCTAGACGCGCTGGCGGGGCCAGCAACTGATGCGCCCGTCGAGTCACCCGCGACCCTCGCTCGGTCCTTGAAAGCGGCCGAGGCGCACCGCGCGGGGAGCGACATGAGTGCCGCTGACTACGCATTCGGCTTGGGGCTCGACGCGATTCTCGCGGGCCTACGAGAGACGCTGGCGCGTCAGACTCTCTCGGGGTAGCCCTGCGCGAGCGACGACCGTAGCGTTCGCGTAGTCTGGCAACCACACAGCGGCAACAAAGGGGTGGTGTGGTGGGCGCGCAAAACACTGAACAGCAGCTCGCTGAGCTGCGAGCCGAGAACGCTCGGCTCGCGAGCGAGCTCGAGGCGGCACAAGCGGCACAGGCGGCGCAATCTGCGCAGCCTGCGCACGATCCGGCGCAGCAGCACCCGAAGCCGGATCAGCTCCCCGCGGCCTCAGCCCGCCGCCGCTTCGGGCGCGGGCTACTCTCGACCGTGCTCATCATTGTGGGTGCGCTGCTTTCGCCCGTCGCTGTCGTGTCGACCTGGGCGCACCACCAGCTCACCGACACGGCCTACTTCGTCGAGACGTTTGCGCCTCTCGCTGAGGACAGGGCGGTGCAAAACTTCGTCGCAGCAGAGGCTGTCGCCGCGATCGAAGCGCATGTCGACATCGACCAGATTGCAGACCAGCTCTTCGACGGGTTAGACGACCTGGGGCTCGAACCGCGCGCCCAGGCCGCGCTCACGCTGCTCAAAGCTCCCGCCGTGTCGGGGGTGAAGGGGCTCCTCGACAGCACCGTGCACGACTTCGTCGCCTCAGACGCGTTCGCGACGATCTGGCGCGAGGCGCTGCAGATCACGCACACCCAACTCGTCAATACCGCGACGGGCAGAGAGGGCGCCGCGATCACGGTCGCGCGCGGCCAGCAGCTGCAGCTCGAACTCAAACCCGTCATCGAGGCCGTAAAGACGCAGCTCGTGGCGCAAGGGTTTCCGCTCGCAGACAGCATTCCCGCCGTTTCGGGCTCGATCGTCATCGCCGAAGACGCATCGATCGGTGTGTACCTCGCGATCTACCAGACCGTCGTCGCGGTAGGAATCTGGCTGCCCTGGGTAACACTGATCGTGCTCGCCGTGGGGGTGCTCGTAGCGCGCAGGCGCGCCTTCGCACTCGCGGGCGCATCGGGCGCGGTGCTGCTGTCGATGGTGCTCGTGGGCAGCGGCATCAACATCGGGACGAACGTATTTGCGCTCGTCACCGCATCGACGATTCCGCACGACGCGGCGATTGCGCTCTACGGCGGGGCACTCAAATTCGTGACGAGCATGATCGTGTCGCTCGGCACGCTCGCGGCCGCCCTGCTCGTGGTCACGCTACTCGCGGGGCCCTGGTCGTGGGCACGCACGCTGCGCAGGCAAGCGCAGAAGCCCATTGCGGCAGTGCAGTCGATTGCCGAGCAGCACGGCATGACAACGGGCAAGTTCGGCGACTGGTTGTATCGCTGGCGCAGGCCCGCCCGGTATGCGGTCGGCATCGTGTGCGCCGCCCTGATCCTGCTCTTGCGGCCCCTCACCCCCGGCACGATCGTATGGATCGCGGTGCTCGGCGGCGCGCTCTTCGTCGCGATAGAAGCGCTCGCACGGCGACAGGCGTAAGCTCGAAGCGAGACCGGTGCTGGCACGGCACCCGCCACGATCAGGGAGGATGCAGTGGCCGACATTTCACCGCACACTGAAGACCCGCAGGGCCCGCTCGCGAGCGCGCTGCTGCGCGAGCACCACGAGATCGACGCTGGCATCGAAGCCTTCGCGGCGAGTGCTGCGAGTACTACTGCCCCGCCCGTCACACCCGAAGCGATGGCGGAATGGGCGCGGCCGCTCACCGACGCGATGACCGCTCTGCGCCGGCACATCTACCTCGAAGAGGTGATCGTGTTTCCCAAAATTCGGCAGGGTGCGCTCATGATGGCGGTGATGGTAATGATCCGCGAGCACGGCGAGCTGTGGCGCGCGATGGACGCGCTCGAGACACAACTTGCGAGCGTGTCTGCTGCCTCGGGCACATCTGGCGCGGTAAATTCAGTGCCGGATCCCGATGCGCTGGTGGCTGACTGCCGCGGCATGCTCGAACTGCTCGAACGCCACAATATGAAGGAGGAGCCGGTGATCTACCCGCACCTCGACACCGATCTAGACGGCCCCACCGAACGCCTGCTGAGTGCGTTTTTGGTGGAGGGCGAAATGCCTGAGGGGTGGGTGTGTGAAGCAGCCCGGTAACGAAAATATTCTGCAGCGTGCGGTGGCGGCGGCGCTCAGACACCGCATCGTGCGCTCGTTCTTGCTGTACAGCGAGAAGCGCGGCTCTGAGCTTGCCGACAGCATCACCTATCGGGCGCTGTTTAGCGTATTTGCTGGCGTGCTGCTCACGTTTTCGCTGGCCGCGCTGTGGCTCGGTAGCGACCACGATGCGCTCAAAGCGGTCGAACGTGCGCTCAACACCGTGATCCCGGGGCTCGCAGACATCGTCGACATGGAGCAGGCGACGGCTCCGATCGAGTTCACGATCGTGGGTATTATCTCGCTGCTCGGTCTCGTGGGCGCCGGTATCAGCGCAATTGCAAGCCTGCGCACCGCGCTCGGAGTGCTCGACGACCGCATCCATGACGAGGGCAACTTTGTGTGGGTGCTGCTGCGTAACCTGTTCGTGGGCATCGGGTTTGCGGGTCTTGTGGGCGCTGCCGCCGTGCTCAGCATCGGTGCCGACGAGATCGTGGCGTGGCTGCTGCCCGCAATGCAGATCGATGAGGGCTCGTTCATGGCACGGGCGATTACGCGCGTGGCCAGCGTGATCGTCGTACTCGTGATTGACGCGGTTGCGGTCGCGCTCGTGTTTCGAGTGCTGTCGGGTATTCGCCCGCGCCAGCGCGATCTGTGGAAGGGGGCGGTGCTGGGAGCGGTGGGACTGACGGTGCTGCAGCAACTGTCGAGCCTGTTTGTGAGCGGGGCCACTTCTAACCCGTTGCTTGCCTCGTTTGCGGCGTTAATCGCGCTGCTGCTGTGGCTCAACCTGTCGGCGCAGGTGATCTTGATCGCCAGCTGTTACATCTTTACCGCGACGACCGAGGCACACGACAAGACCGGCCTCGAGCAGGGCGCGCACACGCTCGCGCAGCGGCGCCTTAAACGCGCAGAAGACATGATGCGCGTGTCCATTGAAGAGCTCGAAGCTGCGCAGAAGGCCGAAGCCGACGAAGCTTCGCGTGCCGAGAAGAAAGCCGAACGAGCGGCTCAAAAGGCGGCCCGATAGACTGCCCCCAGAGCCCCTGGAGGTAAAGTGACCGCGAAGACGCTGCCTGTAGCCGAACATACCGAGCGCGAGCTCGTGATGGTTTCAAACCGACTGCCCGTCGACCGAGTAACGCTCGAAGACGGCACGACGAGCTGGCGTGCCTCGCCCGGCGGGCTTGTCACCGCCGTCGAACCCATCGTTGAGCAGCTCGGCTGCGTGTGGGTGGGTTGGGCGGGTGATGCGGGTGAGCAGATCGAGCCGTTTGATGTCGGGCGCATGCGGCTCGCCCCGGTGATGCTCAGCGAAGACGAGGTCGCCGAATACTATGAGGGGTTCTCGAACGGTACCCTCTGGCCGCTGTACCACGATGTAATCGCGAAACCCGAGTACCACCGCGAGTGGTGGGACCGGTACAGGATCGTCAACCAGAAATTTGCTGACCGGGTGGCACAAGAAGCAAGCCAGGGCGCGATTGTGTGGGTACACGACTACCAATTGCAGCTCGTGCCCGACATGCTGCGCGCCGCCCGCCCCGACCTGACGATCGCATTCTTTCTACACATCCCGTTTCCACCGCGGCGTATCTTCGCGCAGCTGCCCTGGCGCCGGCAGATCGTCGAGGGGCTCTTGGGCGCCGACGTGATCGGGTTTCAGCGCGTCGCCGACGCGATCAGTTTTCGCGCCGTCGCCGAACGGTACGCGAAGGCGCCCGCGATCGGCAACACCGTGGTGGCGCCCGCCCACAATGGCCACCCGAGTCACACCGCGCTGGCACAAGAATTTCCCATCTCGATCGATGCCGCGGCGTTCGCCGAGATCGCCTCACGCCCCGAGATTCAGGCGCGCGCACAAGAGATTCGCCACGACCTCGGTAACCCCAAGACGATCATGCTGGGGGTCGACCGGCTCGATTACACCAAGGGCATTCGGCACCGTCTTAAGGCGTTCGACGAGCTCATGGCTGATGGCGAACTTGACCCCACAGACGCCGTGCTCGTGCAGGTGGCGAGCCCCAGTCGTGAGCGCGTGGACGCGTACAGGCTGCTGCGCGACGAGGTCGAAGTGACCGTCGGGCGCATCAACGGCGAGCGCGGCACGATCGGCCGCTCGCCCGTCATCTACCTGCACCGCAGTTTCACGAAGGACGAGATGGTGGCGCTGTACCTGGCCGCCGATGTGCTGCTCGTGACACCGCTGCGCGACGGCATGAACCTCGTCGCAAAAGAGTACGTGGCCTGCCGCGATGACGAGCGCGGTGCGCTCGTGCTGAGTGAGTTCGCGGGCGCGGCCGATGAACTCAAAGACGCGCTACTCGTAAACCCGCACGACATCGAGGGGCTCAAGGCTGCGATCTTGCGCGCCGCGCACATGCCCGAGCGTGAGCAAGCCCGGCGCATGCGCGGTATGCGCCGGGCAGTGCACGACAACGACGTTGCGCACTGGGCGCAGAACTACCTGGGCGCGGTGCACGCGGCGGCCGACGCCCGCGCTGTTGCACGCCGAGGCGGCCGCACTGAACCCATTCAGGTGTCGGCGGCGTACGTGCCAAGGCCTGTGGACGACCGCATCAGGCGCCTCGCGGCATCGCCGACGCTCACCGTCGCGATTGACTTCGACGGCACGGTGTCTCCGATCGTGGCGCGGCCGCAAGACGCGCGCATTTTGCCGCGAGCGCAGCAGGCGCTCGACGTGTTGCACACCGCCCCGGGGGTACGGGTCGTACTGTTGACGGGGCGCTCTCTCGAGGGGCTCGCTGAGACACGGGTTTCGAGTGACGGCTGGTTGATCTCGGGCTCGCACGGCGCCGAACTTGAGGGGCTGCCAGAGCTGGCCGCCGAGCTGGGGCAGCCGCTCACCGATGCCGAGCGGGCGCAGCTGCACAAAGCGAAGCGGCGCGTGCAGCGTGCACTCGGGCAGGTGCCCGGTGTGCGGCTCGAAGATAAACCGTTTGGGTTCGCGGTGCACACGCGCGAGGTGGCTGATCCGGTCGAGGCTGACGAGCTGCTCACGGCGGCCGTCGAAATCGGTGAGGCGGCGGGCATGCACACACGGTCGGGCAAGTGCGTGCGCGAGATCGCGGTGCGCGAGAGCGACAAGGGGGCGGTGCTCGGCCGTATCCGCGCGCACCTGCCCGCGGCGCCCGTACTGTTCTTGGGCGACGATGTCACCGACGAAGACGTGTTCACGGTGCTCGGTCCCGACGATCTCGGCATCAAGGTGGGCGACGGCGAGACCGCCGCGAGTGAGCGCATCGCCGACCCCGAGAGCGCGGCCGCGGTGCTCGCGATGCTCGCCCAGCTGCGCACCGGCACCGTCATCGGCTCCTAATCAGCGCCGGATCAGGGCCGGGCAGGCTGACCGGGTAGGGTCGCCAGCGCCCAAGCGCCCAAGCGCCGACGAGACTGCATCGAAACGACGAGCCGGTATCGAAAATGCGTATTTATCGGGCCGGCTCGTTATTTCGATGCCGACTCGTGGTCGCGGCGCTCCGGACTCGTCGCAGCGAGGCTCGCGATGATGTCTTCGGTGTCTCCCTGCTCGACGATGCGGCCGTCACTCATGACGGCGGTACGGTCGGCCACGAGGCGCACCGCCGCAAGATCGTGCGAGATAAACACGATGGACAGGTTGCATCGCTCTTGGAGGTCAGCCAGCAACGACAGCACCCCCCGTTGGGTCGTGACGTCGAGGGCCGAGACGGCCTCGTCGCACACGAGCACATCTGGTCTGGCGGCGAGGGCGCGCGCGATCGCGACGCGCTGGCGCTGCCCGCCCGACAGCTGCGCGGGGTGGGCATCAAGCACGCTGGCGTCGAGTCCCACGAGTGCGAGTAGTTGGGCGGGGGATTCGGCGTCATTGCTTGTGGCGGGCGCGGCACTCGTCGCGACTGTCGCAGCCGTCGCGCCCGCCGCAGCCGTCGCGCCCGCCGCAGCCGTCGCGCCCGGCGCCGCAGCGCGCTGCGCACGGTGTAGCGAAGCTTCGAGGATCCGCTGCACGCGCCACCGGGGGTCAAAGCTTGCGAGCGGGTCCTGTGGAATCAGTCGCACGCGAGTGCCTGGAGCGAGGGTGCGGGTGCCACGCTCGGGGCTCTGGGCGCCAATGATGACGCGACCGAGTGTGGTCTTGCCTGCGCCCGATGCTCCGACAACGCCGAGCGTCTCGCCCCTGCGCAGGGTGAGATCGACGTCAAACATGCCGGCGCGGGTGCCCCCGGGCGCCACGAAACTGCGGCTGGCGCCCTGCAGCTGCAGCACGGGTTCAGCAGAAGGAGTGTGCTGGCGCGCGGGCTTGGGGCCCGTGGGTATCGCGGCGACAAGCGCGCGCGTGGCCGCGTGCTGCGGTGCTGAGAGTACCTGCGCGGTGCCACCCGTTTCGACGATGCGGCCGCGCTCAAGCACGGCGATGCGGTCGGCCACGTGCGCGACGCTGGGCAGATCGTGGCTGATAAGTAGCACGCCCCGGCCGCCCTGCACGATCTCACGCAGCTGCTGCTGCACACGCACCGAGGTGGCCGGATCGAGCGCGGTCGTCGGCTCGTCGGCGATGAGCACGGCGGGGGAGCCGATGAGTGCTGCGGCGATGAGGGCGCGCTGGCGCATACCGCCTGAAAGTTCGTGGGGCCGCTGCCTCAGGCGAGCACGACCGTCCGGTAAGCCTGCACGCTCGAGCGCCGAGACAACACTGGCCCGCAGTGCTGCACCGCGCATTCCGCGTATGGCGAGTGTTTCACCCACCTCCGCTTCGATGGTGCGCAGCGGGTCGAGCGACTGCAGCGCGTCTTGCATGACGAGGGCGATGCCGGTGCCGCGCACCCGACGCCACGCCCTCGGTGAGGCGTGTGTGAGGTCAACGTGTGCGAACTCATTGCTCGAAAGGCTGAGTGCGCTCGCCGACACCCGCCACGAGGGGTCACCCTGGGTGAGGCCGAGCAGCGTACGCGCGAGCACCGACTTGCCCGCGCCAGACTCACCCACGATCGCGAGGCACTCGCCCGGCGCGACCGTCAGTGCGACGTCTTCGAGCACCGGCACACCGTTCGACGTAGTGACGTGCAGCCCCGACACGTGTAACCCCGACACCTGCAGCCCCGGCACCTGCAGCCCCGGCACCTGCAGCCCCGGCACTTGCAGCCCTGCTGCTCCGGGCAGTGTCTGAGCGTACGCGGCAGCGGGCCGCGATCCGGTGCTGGCCAGACCCCGTGAGCGGGCCCTGCCCTGTGAGCGGGGTGCGCCAGCGGCGCGGCCCAGCACGGTGAGTGCGCTCGCGACGGCGACGATCGCGAGGCCGGGAAACAGGGTCATCCACCAGGCCGAGGTGAGGTAGACGCGGCCCGCGTTGAGCATCGCGCCCCATTCGGGGGCGGGCGGGGCGGTGCCGAGGCCGAGAAATCCGAGTGATGACACCCAGATGATCGACTGGCCGACGCCGAGCGTTGCGGCGGCGGCGAGCGGCCACAGTGAGTTTGGGGCGATGTGGCGGGCGAAGACGCTCGCACGCCCCGCCCCGTCGAGCCGCGCCCACTCGACGTAGGCACTGCTGCGCACGCCGCGCACGCGGGCGCGCAGCATGCGGGCGTACCCGGGAATGGTGGCGATGCCGATCGCGAGCACCGAGGAGGCAGTGCCGCCGCCCATCACCGAGATGAACAACAGCGCAAGCACGAGCGTGGGCAGCGCGAACAGCACCTCGAAAAGCCTTGCAAGGGCGCGGTCGGCAAGCCGCGGGCCGAGGCCGGCCGCGAACCCTCCCATAGCGCCGATGCCCGCGCCGATGAGTGTCGCCGCGACGCCAATACCAACCGACGCGCGGGCGCCGTGCACCACGCGGGTGAGCACGTCGCGCCCTGACTCGTCGGTGCCGAAGGGGTGCGCGAGCGAGGGCTGCGCGAACGCCTCTGCTGGGTTGATCGCGAGCGGGTCACCAGGCGCGATGAGCGCGGGCGCGGCCACGGCCGCGAGCGTCACGGCGACGACCGTGATGCTCGCGGCGACGGGCCACGTGATGCGCCGGGCCGTGAATCGTGTGGTCATGCGACGACCTCCTGGGGGCGAGCGGGGCGAGCGGGGCGAGCGGGGCGAGCACGGCGAGCACGGCGTGCACGGCGTGCGCGTCGGTCGGGGTGTGATCCGGAGAGCAGCCGCGGGTCTACCGCGACTTCGATCGCGTCAGTAACGAGCATGATCACCACGTACGACAGCGCGATGATTGCGACGCCGCCCACCACGACCGGCACGTCGCGGCCGGTCGCGGCCTCGAGCAGCAGCCGGCCGAGACCCGGCCGGGCAAAGAGTGCTTCAACGACGACGGCGCCGCTCAAGAGCGAGCCGTAGGCCCAGCCAGACAGCGCCAACGCCGGCAGGGCCGCGTGTCGGATAGTGTGGCGCAGCGCCACGCGCGCCTCAGACGCTCCGCGGGCGCGGGCCGAGAGCGCGAAGGGCGCGCTATCTGCCTCGGCGAGCGATGCGTGCATGACGTGCGCGAGGTACCCTGCTACGGGCACCGCGAGCGTGATGACGGGCAGCACGAGGCCAGATGCGCCCGTGCCGGTGACGGGCAGCAGCCCGAGTCCGCTCGCGAATACGAGAATGAGCAGCGCGCCGAGAAAGAACTGCGGCATCACCGAGGCGATCGTTTCGATGCTGTGCAGCGCCCCGCGCACGAGCCGTGCGGCCCGGCCACGAGTGGTTTGCGCGATCAGCACGCCCGCGAGAGCGAGTGCCCAGGCGAGGATCAGTGAGAGGGTGGCGAGCAGCATGGTCGGTGGAAAGCTCGCGGCGAGCAGCTCTACGACGGGTTGCTTGCGGGCGTACGAGTCGCCCAGCTGCAGTGTGGCGACCTGCCAGAGCTGGCGCAGGTACTGCAGTGCGAGTGGCTGGTCGAAGCCGTAGGCCTCGGCCGCCGCGGCCTGGGCCTCAGGGCTCGCCTGAGACCCGGGGCCGCCCATGACCGCCTCGAGGGGGTCACCCGTCGCGCGCAAAGCGACGAACACGATGGTGGCCGTCGCCCACACGACGAGCGCCGCCGAGCCGAGGCGCGCGAGAATGGCGCGGGCGCAGGTCACGTCTTCGCTTAGCCCTGGGTGAGCTGAGCGTTGATGAACGTGGGCGTGCCTACGGTGCCGAGCGTGGTGACTCCCCGAACGTTGTGTGTGAGAAAGTGGTTCTGCTGGTCGTAGAGCGGCAGCAGCGCGTATCCTGCGAGGATGCGCTCTTGTGCCCGGGCATAGATCGCGTCGCGCTCGGCGCCGGGGTTGGTGGCGGCAGCTTCGGTGAGCAGCGCGTCGACCTGATCGTCGCGCAGCTGCGCGAGATTCGCGAAGTAGCCCGACGGCGCGGGCTCGATGCTGTCGGAGTGGTAGATGATGCGCAGCACGTCGGGGCCCACCTTGGTGTACGGTGCGCTTACCGCCTCGTATTCGTGGGTCGCGAGCCGTTCGTACCAGGTCGACAGGTCGACGGGCTCGAGCTGCACGTCGAAGCCGACGGCGCGGGTGTTCGCCTGAATCTGCTCGAACAGCGACTGCTCTGCCGCCGTCGACTGGTTCGTGCTTACAGGAAAGCGCACCGTGAGGCGCTTGCCATCTTTCTCGCGCACGCCGTCTGCCGCGGGCTTCCATCCCGCTTCGTCGAGCAGCTTCTTTGCTGCTGCCGGATCGGTGGCGAACAGCGCTTCGTCGCCCACGGCGGTGGGCTCGGTGCTGGCGAGCGGCGAGAACGTTTGCGTCGCGGTGCCGTTAAACAGGGTGTCAATGCCGGGGCCGGGATCGGCCGACTTCACGAACGCTTCGCGCACGCGCTGGTCGTCAAAGGGAGCCTGGCTGCTGTTGAACTCGATGCGGGCGGCCGCTCCTGGCCGCGGCGCATTGATGTGCTCGATGCCGGCCTGCTGGGACTGCTGGGCCTGCTGTGCTTGCTCGGCCGCCGCGATATCGGTGGGAAGCGGGTTATCGATGACGTGCACCTCGCCCGAAGCGAGGGCGGCCTGGCGCGTGGCGGCATCGGGGATGAACCGCCACTCAATGCGCTCGATATGCGCCGGGCCCTCGTGGTCAGCCTCGGGGCCGCTCGTCGCGTAGTCATCGTTGCGTGTGAGGGTGACGCGCTGCTGCGGCTCCCATGTGTCAACGACGAAGGGGCCGGTGCCGATGGGTGCCTTGCAGTTGGCGTCCATGCCCCGCTCGATGCCCGCGGGCGACTGCATGGCCGTCCAGGGCTGGCTGAGCGACTCGAGCAGCGCCGAGTCAGGCGCTGAGAGCGTGAACCGCACGTGCGTCGGGTCTACGACCTCGATGCCCGCAATCTTGGCGGTGGCCAGGTACCCCGTTGAAGACTGCGTGTCGGGGTCCTGTAGGTGCTCGATGTTGGCCTTCACCGCGGCCGCATCGAAGGGGGTGCCATCGGTGAACGTGACGTCGCTTGCGAGCGTAAGGTCCCAGGTGAGGCCGTCGTCACTTACCTGCCACGCCTCGGCCAACCAGGGCTGAATGCTGCCGTTTGCGTCACGACCCACGAGTGGCTCGAGGTATTGCGTCGAAAGGAGCGCCTGCGGGTAGTTGCCGCCCACGTGCGGGTCGAGGCAGGTGGGCTCTGCGTCACCGGTCGCGTACACGAGGGTGCCGCCGTGCCCGGGCTCAGCCTGTGCGCCGTCTGCTTGGGGTGCGCATGAGGTGAGCGCGAGGGTGGCGATCACGCAGGCCGAGGTGATGGCGGCCGTGAGTGTCGAGGTGGGGCGAGACTGCATGTGTGTGGCTCTCTTCTGCGAAAACTTGCCAAATACGGCTTTGTTAGCTCGGGTATAACAAATGCGAGTGTAGCGGATGCGCCGATACAGTGGTGGCATGAGCACTCCCTCACGCGGCCGTCCGCCCGCCTCATCCCGCGAGGTGCTCGCCGACGCCGCGCTCGAACTCTTTCTTGAGTGCGGTTATGAGGCCACCTCGATTACCGAGATCACCCGCCGTGTTGGGGTGAGCCGCGCAAGCTTCTTCAACTACTTCACGAGCAAGCCAGAGACCCTGTGGTTTGTGCTCGATGAGCGCCTTGATGCGCTTGAGGTGGCCCTCGACGCACGGGACCTCACGTTCGAGGCTGCGCTCGCCGCCGCGGCGTCGGGTAATAGGCCCGATACACTCGCACTCGCGATCGTCGACGCACGCACGATGGGAGCAGAGGTAGAGCTTGCTAGGGGCCGCGCCGACCGTCAACTGCGCGTGGCGCACGCGATCGCCGCGCGGCTTGAACGAAGCGGTGTGGGCAGCCTTGACGCTCAGATTGCGGGCGGCGGGTACGCGGCGGCGTTATTTGCGGCGGTGTGGTCGTGGGCCGTGCGCGGTGCGGGCCGCCACAGTCTCAACGACGAGATCGCGGCGGCATTCGCCGGGGCGCACCGCCTTATGCCGGGCGGCGATCTTGAAACGCGGTCTTCGGCACTATGAACAACAGTGCGGCCGCCGCCACGAGCGCAGACAACCCACACACGAGCCACACGGTGACATAGCCTGCGAATGATCCGGCGGTCGCGTCTGTTCCGGCCGCAGCACCGGTCGCACCGTGCATGAGCGCGATCCCAAAGATCGCCGAAGCAACCGCGCCGCCCACGGTCTTCGTCGAGTTCGTGAGCCCGGTCGCGACGGCCGTCTGCGAATCGGGCGCGCCAGCAGCGGCCGCGGCGGGCAGCGCCGCGACGAGCGCGCCCGAGCCAATACCGGCGATAAACATGTTCGTGACGACCTGGCTAAACGAGCCGTGAAACGGCACAAACATCAGGTAGCCCACCCCCACGAGCACCGCCGCGAAGGTGAGCGCGAGCCGCGGTGTCACAGCGCGCGCGATACGCGGAAACAGCAGCGCGCCTGTGATCATGCCGATCAGGTACACCCCGATCGCGAGCGACGTGGTGAAGCCGCCCGCGCCGATCCCGTACCCGTAAACCGCAGGGTCGGTGCGCATGAACGTAGACAGCGGCGCCTGGGCCCCGAGCACGCTCATGCCAAACAGGCCGGCCGTGAGGAATACCGGAGCAAGCGCCGGCGAGCGAAACATGCGCACATCGATGACCGGGTCTTTGTGGCGCAGCTCCCACATCGTAAACGGCCACACAAGCACGAGCCCGAGCACGGTGACAATCCAGGCGAGGGGGCTCTCGACCCCGTTGAGGCGCATGAGGCTGAGCCCACCGGTGAACGCGAGAATCGCGAGCGACACGAGCACAATGCCTACCGTGTCGAGTGTGCCGCCGGTCTGATGCTCAGACTCTTGCACGCCAAACAAGATCACGCCAAAGCACACCACCACGAGCAGCCCCGGAATCAGCAGCACGGGTAACAGCGGCAGCGTGTCAATGAGCTGCCCGCCGATGAGCGCCCCGCTGATCGCGCCCGCTTCGAGCGCCGCGACGAGAATTCCGGCCGCCTTTGCCGTAAGCGCGCCGCGCCCTTCGCGGCCGCGACTGCGCGACCAAACCAGAGCGATCTCAAGCGGCAACCACACGACGTAGAAACCTTGAATCGTCCAGCACGCGAGAAACACGGCGAAGTTGGGTGCAAAGGGCAGCGCGAGCGAGGCGAGCCCCGTGATCGCGGTCGACCACAGCAGAATGCGCCGGTGACCCACCATGTCGCCGAGCTTTGCGAGCGCTGGCACGACGAGCGCTGACAGCATCAGCTGCGACCCCTCGAGCCAGTTCACGTCGGCATCGGGCACCCCCAGGTGGCGGGCGATGTCGGTGAGCATTGGCGTGTAATACCCCTGCAGAAACCCGCTCGTGTATTCGACGAACGCGAGAAATCCCACGACGCTCGCCAGCACGCCGAGGCGCGCCTTGCCGCCGGTTTTGCCTGCTGCTCCGGATCGGTGCCCTGCGGTCACTGGGCACCCCCTGGAATCGATTGGATAAGTGCGCGATGAAAAACCTCGCCGCGCACGAGTTCAGATATTTCGACGCGCTCGTCCACGCCGTGAATGGTGGCGCGCAGCTCGCCGGGCATCGCGAGCGGGGCGAACCGGTAGCAGGCCGGAGCAAAAGCGTGAAAGTAGCGGGAATCGGTGGCCGCCATCATCACGTACGGCACCGGCATCGCCTGCGGGTGCGACTCCGCCACGGCGGCAGACAGTAGGGCGAACTGCGCGTTCTCGGCGCTCGACTCGGGGGACGGCTCGCCCGCTTCGAGCACTTCGACCCGCACGTGCCGGTCACCGATGCGGCGGCGTAGCCGCCGCGCGGTGCCCGCGACGCTCTCGCCCAGGGCGATGCGCAGGTTGATGGTCGCAGACGCCTGCGCCGGCAGCACATTCTGGGCTGACCCGCCCGCGAGCATGGTGGGGGCGACGGTGGTGCGCACGAGGGCGGCGGGCTCGCTTCCGAGCCGCGTGAATAGCTTCGCGGTGAGCCACGGTGACGCTGCGAGGGCTCGGTAGAACCACCGGGCCGGGCCACGCGTGCGGGTCGCAAACTTTGTGAGCATCGTTGACACTGCCAGCGGCGTGCGCGCCGCGAACATGCCGGGTGTGAGCCGTGACACGGCCCGTGCGACGCGCCCCACCGCGGTGATGCTGGGCGGCGCCGAGGCGTGGCCGCCCGCACCGCTGGCCGACAAACGTACGGTGGTGGCGCCCTTTTCGCCGACCCCGATCATCGCGGCCTCGCCGCGCACAAAGGGGAGGGGAGCCGCTACGACCGCCCCGCCTTCGTCGAGCACGAGCCAAGGTGTGAGCCCGCGGTCTTGAAACGTTTGTGCAATCGCTCGTGCGGCGTCGCCGTAGGATTCCTCGTTACCTCCGAGCGAGATGTACACGTCGCGCTCGGGCGTAAATCCCGCCGCGAGTAGGTTCTCGACGGCCTCGAGCATGACGAGCAGAGGGCCTTTGTCATCGAGGGCGCCGCGCCCGTGTACGAAACCGTCCTGGATGACGCCGGCAAATGGCGGTACACGCCAGCCGTCTGCCTCTGCCGCGGGCACGACGTCGAAGTGCGCCATTAGCACGACCGGGTCCGCGCTCGTGTCGCGGCCCTGCCACCGGTACAGCGCCCCGAGGTCGGTGATGCGCTCGCGCTCCAGCCGCTCGTGAACGAGCGGATACTCAGCCTCGAGTAGCGCCAGAAACTGGGTGAACGGCGCGAACCCTGCGTCGCCGGGTCCTGAATCACCAAGCTCGGCCGAGACCGTGCGCAGTTGGATCATGCGCGAGAGCCGTTCGGCCGCGCCGGTTCGTGGGACGACAGTGTCTACCATGGCCCTAGGTTATAGCGTCGCGCCGAGTCTGGTGCCCTGCGCGATCGCGTGTTTTGCGTCGAGCTCGCCCGCCCGGTCGGCGCCGCCAATCAAGTGGGCCGAGACGCCGTCGGCCGCGAGCGCCGCGTGCAGCGTGCGATCCGAGTCCTGCCCAGTGCAGATCACGATCGTGTCGACCTCGAACGTGCGCAGTTTGCCGCCCACTCGTGCGGTGAGCCCGGCATCATCGATCGCTACATACTCGGCGCCGGGAATCATGAGCACATCACGGCGTGCGAGCTCGGCCCGGTGGATCCAACCGGTCGTCTTGCCAAGTCCTGCGCCCAGCTTGGTGTCTTTGCGCTGCAGCATGATCACTGAGCGGCGGGGCAGGCCGCGGGCAAGGCCGCCTGCGCCTTGCTGCTCGGCGAAGCCATCTGGCGACGCCGGATCAACGCCCCAGTGCGCGAGAAACGCGTCGATGTCGCGGGGGTCTGCGGGGTGCTCGTCGGTGAGAAACTCGGCGACGTCGAACCCGATGCCGCCCGCGCCCAAGATAGCGACGCGCTCGCCCACGGCGGCGCCGTGGCGCAGCACATCGATGTAGCTCACAACGCTCGCGTGATCGAGCCCGGGCACCGCGGGGAGGCGCGGTGTGACGCCTGTCGCGACAACGATCTCGTCGAAGCCTTGCAGATCTCCTGGGGTTGCGCGGTGGCCGAGTCGCACGGTGACGGCGCCCTCTGCCAGCTGCCCCGTAAAGTAGCGCAGTGTCTCGCGAAACTCGCTCTTGCCGGGCACCTTCAGGGCCATGTTCAGCTGTCCGCCCAGTTCGGTGGCAGCCTCGAACAGTGTGACGCGGTGCCCGCGGGCGGCGGCGGTGGCGGCACAGGCGAGCCCTGCGGGCCCCGCGCCCACAACCGCGATCGTTCTCGGGTGCGTGACCGGCTCGATCGTGAACTCGGTCTCGTGGCCAGCGCGCGGGTTGACGAGGCACGAGGCAGGTTTGCCCACGAACGCGTGATCGAGGCACGCCTGGTTGCAGGCAATGCAGGTGTTGATGCGCCAGGGGGTGCCCGCCCGTGCCTTCGCGACGAAATCGGGGTCGGCGAGAAACGGCCGTGCGAGTGATACCGCGTCGGCCGCGCCCTGTGCGAGCAAACTTTCTGCTTCGGCGGGCATATTAATGCGGTTTGCCGCGATGAGCGGCACACTCACCTCGCCCATGAGTCGCTTGGTCACCCACGCGAACGCACCGCGTGGCACAGGGCTCGCGATGGTCGGAACGCGGGCCTCATGCCAACCGATGCCAGTGTTGATGATGCTGGCGCCCGCGGCTTCAACGCGCTGAGCAAGCTCGATCACCTCGGGAAGTGTTGACCCGCCGGTTACCAGGTCGAGCATTGAAATGCGGGCCACGATAATGAAGGCGTCACCGCATGCCGCGCGCACGCGGCGCACGATTTCGGTGGGAAAACGTAACCGGTTCTCGAGGCTGCCGCCCCACCTGTCGGTGCGGTGGTTGGTGACCGGGGCGGTGAACTGATTGATCAGATACCCCTCGGAGCCCATGATCTCGACCCCGTCGTAGCCTGCGGCCTGCGCGCGAAGCGCGGCGCTCACATAGTCGTCGACGGTGCGGTCCACCTCGGCGTCGCTGAGTGCGCGCGGAACGAGGGGTGAAATGGGGGCCTGAATGGCACTGGGCGCGACGAGGTTTTCATGCGCCGCGTAGCGACCAGCGTGCAATAGTTGCAGGGCGATGCGGCCGCCCACCTCGTGCACCGCGCTGGTGACGAGACGGTGGCCCGCGATGCCTGCATCTGAGTCGAGTGCGCGTTCGCGCGGGCTGAGCCTGCCAGCAGCGTTGGGGGAGACACCGCCTGTGATGATCAAGGCGGGGCCCTGTGCGGCGCGCTCTCGATAGAACGCGGCGAGCTTTGCGTGCCCGCCCTCGGCGTCTTCAAAACCCAGGTGCATCGACCCCATGATGATGCGGTTGGGGAGCTTTGTGAACCCGAGATCGAGGGGTTCAAAGAGGCGGGGAAACTGCGGCCGCGGGGTGGGCGCGGCGAGAGGTGTCTTCGTTGACATAGGGTGTGCACCGTTCGTTCGGAATCTACTCGAACGTAGCGTGTGATGGGTGCCGGCGTCGAACACGATGTAGCGAGTGTACAAAACCTAAGGGGGGTGGGGCCGAAGCCCCACCCCCCTTAGGTGTCAATCACTCACGCTGCGGTGAGCGGAAAGAACTTAGATGGCGCGGATGTTGCTCGCCTGCAGACCCTTGGGGCCCTGCTCGATGTCGAACTCGACGCGCTGCTCTTCGAAGAGATCGCGACGGCCGTTGCCCTGGATGGCGCTGAAGTGTGCGAACACGTCAGACGAGCCCTCGTCGGGGGTGATGAAGCCGAAGCCCTTTTCAGAGTTGAACCATTTCACGGTGCCGGTGGCCATACTGTATTTCCTTTGTTATTGCTGGGCTTTGGAGCCCGTGGTGCCACGGCGACGGTGCCGACGTGGAGACTGGTGAAGCATTGCCACGCGAACGCGGCTTAAAACGTGCTGGAAGTTCCCTACGTTCGGCATTACTGGTCTTGCAGGTGAGCTTATCCTACGGTTCGTGTGCGGCGACAGTATCGTGACCCGTTTGTGTCTTTTCTTTTCACTTGTTGTGTGAATCCCGCGGTTTAGGGGCGGTATTTCGGCGTGTCGTGCGGTGGGCCGTGCGGGGTGTGGCAGGCGGCATTGCCGGGTGAAAGATTTTGACATCGCGAGATGCGGGCGTATTGTTGTTCACGTGACGAGCTTATGGTCAAGGTGACTTTAAGTGTGAGCGAGTGGAGGCCACGGTGGACTACGCGGCACTGAGTGCGAGTGAACGGCGGTTTTTGCCGCCCGCCGTTGCGGTCTCAACGATCGCGTTTGCACTCGCGCCGCCCGGGCACGCAGAGCCCCGGGGCGACGAACTCGGCTTGTGGCTGCCGCTCGTGCGGCGCACTCGCGCCCCATTTCTTGATCGGTGGGCGCTTCCTGGTGGCGCGACCCAGTGGGATGAGACCCTCTCGGACACCGCCCGACGAACGTTGACAGACGCTGTGGGCGGTGCCCCCGGATATTTGGAGCAGCTGTACTCGTTTGGGAGTGTCGAACGCTCGGCTGACGCACAGCGATTGGTGACGATTGCGTACTGGGCGCTCTACAACGGACCCGCGTTGGCACAGGCCGAGCGCCATGCCGCTGGGCGCAACGTGGCGTCGCCGAGTACGGCGCAGCGCTCAGCTCAGGAGAACCGTGCACGGCGGTGGGACGATCCGGAGCCGCTGGAAAGCGAGTCGCCGGGGCAGCGCGACACAGCGCCTGAGCCCGCAATAGATACGCTGCAGCTGAGCTCGCTGCCCGATGAAGCCGCGAGCAACGTGGCCTGGTTTTCGACGAACAGACTGCCCCAGCTGGCGTTTGATCACGCAGAGATTGTGGCTCACGCGCTCGAACGTCTGCGCAGCAAGACAGAGTACGCGCAGGTCGCGCACCGGTTCTTGGGCGAGTCGTTTACGCTCGCGCAGCTGCGACGCGTGCACGAGGCGGTTCAGGGCCGCACGGTGGATCCGGCGAACTTTCGAAGGCAGGCCCTCGCGCAGGGCACGCTCGAGGAGACGGGGGGCGTCGAATCGGGTACGAGGCATCGCCCAGCTAAGCTCTACCGCTTTGCGGGCGGGCCGCCGGGTTCTCCGTAAGCCCACGGCCTCACCCCAAACTTCACCCCAGACCTCACAACAGATTTTCGCATCAAGACTTCACATCAAGACTTCACATCAAGACTTCAACGAAGGAGTATGCAATGACGAGCGTGCACGACCTGATCCAAGGCGCGGTTCACCGTGAGAACCAGCGCGAGGGGCAGCGCGAGAGCGCGACCCGCCCTCCGGGGCGGCCGCAGGCCCCTGCGCATCGCAAGCCCATCAAACTGGCGTCGACGGGCGCATCGACCTGCGGCACCGAGCTTGCCGACGACCCCTGGAGCATCGATCAGGCGCCGGGCTACGGGCCGGGCGCTTCGGTGGGCGACGGGATCCCGGCTGACGCCCCCCGTCAGGGCCCGCTGCCGGGGCGCTACACCGATGCGAGCGACGCTGAACTGCACGAGTGGATCGTCGCGGCGAAAGAAACCCTGGGCGACCGGGTGAACATTCTCGGCCATTTCTACCAGCGCGACGAAGTCGTGCAGTACGCCGACTTTGTGGGCGACTCGTTTATGCTCGCGCAGGCCGCCAAGGGCAGCCCCGCCGCCGAAGCGTTTGTGTTCTGCGGCGTGCACTTCATGGCCGAAACCGCCGATATCCTCTCGCGCGACGACCAAGCCGTCATCTTGCCGAACCTGGCAGCGGGGTGCTCGATGGCCGACATGGCGACGATCGACCAGGTCGAAGACTGCTGGCGCGAGCTCGCGGCGGCCCTCGAGTTCGACCCAGGCGCCGAGTACGCCGCAGGCGAGTTGCAGCCCGTGATTCCCGTCACCTACATGAACTCCTCGGCCGCGATTAAGGCGTTCTGCGGCCGCAACGGCGGCATTGTGTGCACCTCGTCAAATGCGCACACGGTGCTCGAGTGGGCGTTTGCCCGCGGCCAGCGCGTCGTATTCTTCCCCGACCAGCACCTGGGCCGCAACACGGCCAAGGCCATGGGCGTTACCGAAGAGCAGATGCCGCTGTGGCGACCGCACCTCGCGCGCGGTGGCAACACCGTCGAGCAGCTGCAAGACGCCAGGGTGATCTTGTGGAACGGCTTCTGCTCGGTGCACAAGCGTTTCACCGTCGACCAGATCAATAAGGCTCGCGCCGACTACCCGGGTGTCCAGGTGATCGTGCACCCCGAGTGCCCCGCCCCGGTCGTCGATGCGGCCGACGGCGCAGGGTCGACCGAATACATTCGCAAGGCGGTCGAAGCGGCAAAGCCTGGTGAGGTGCTCGCGATCGGCACCGAGATCAACCTGGTGAACCGGTTGGCCGAGCAGCGCCCCGATCTCACGATCTTCTGCCTCGACCCGGTGATCTGCCCCTGCTCGACGATGTACCGCATTCACCCCGCCTACCTCGCGTGGACGCTCGAATCGCTCGTCGCGGGCGAGACGCCCAACCGCATCACCGTCGCAGACGATGTCTCGCGTGACGCGAGCGTTGCGCTTGAACGCATGCTCGCGGCCCGCCCGTGATTCTCGTCATCGGCGCGGGCGTCGCGGGTCTCACCGCGGCCCGGGCGGCACACGCCGCGGGCGCCGAGGTGACGCTCGTCACCGCGGGCACGCTCGCGCTCGGTGACGCCTGCAGCACGGCGATGGCGCAGGGCGGTGTCGCGGCGGCACTCGGCACGGGCGATAGTCCGGCAGATCACCTCGCCGACACCGTTGCGGCTGGCGCGGGGCTCGTCGACGCTGAAGCGGCGCGGGCGCTAGTTACCGACGGCGCGAGCGCGGTGCAGCGCATGATCGCGCGCGGTTTTGCGCCGGATCGTGCCCCCTCGGGCGATATCTCGCTCGGGCTCGAGGGTGCGCACGGTGCGCACAGGATCGTGCACGCGGGCGGTGACCGCACCGGCGCCGCCATGCAGGAACACCTCGTGGGGCAGCTGCCCAGCGACGTGCGTGTCGTCGAGCGTGCCGAGCTTGAGGGGCTGCTGGTCGCGTCGGGGGCCGTTGTGGGTGCCACCGTGCGATGCGAAGACGGCCGCGTTGAACATCTGGCTGCCTGCGCGGTCGTGCTCGCGACGGGCGGTTATGCCGCGCTGTACGATCGGACGTCGAACCACGCGGGCGCGCGCGGCACAGGGATCGCCGCGGCGGCCGTAGCAGGGGCGCTTGTCGCCGACCTCGAGTTTGTGCAGTTTCACCCCACCGTGCTCTCGGGCACCGGGCAGCTCATCTCTGAGGCCGTGCGCGGCGCGGGCGCGGTGCTGCTCGACGAATCAGGTGATCGCTTTATGGTCGGAAAACATCCCGCCGCAGAACTCGCGTCACGTGACGTCGTCTCGCGTGAGATTCACCGGGTGCAGCGCGACACAGGTGTAGACGGCGTATTTCTTGATGCACGCCCTATCGAGGCCCGACACGGCAGGGGCAGCCTTGGTCGGCTATTTCCGGGCATCGACCGGGCCATGCAGCAGCACGGCTATGACTGGGCCGTGCAGCCTGTTCCCGTCACCCCCGCCGCCCACTACACGATGGGCGGTGTCGCGACCGACCTCGATGGCCGCTCGAGCGTGCCCGGCTTGTTCGTGGCCGGAGAAGCCTCATCTACGGGCGTGCACGGGGCGAACCGGCTCGCCTCTAACTCGCTGCTGGAAGGTCTCGTGTTTGGGCAGCGGGCGGGCGCGGCAGCCGCAGCTTTCACCGCCGATCACGCGTGGCGATATGCCGGCGGTGCGATGCCGAAGCTCGTTCGCGGCGCCGAGGCCGCCCAACTCGGCGCGCAGGTGACGGTGCCTGCGGGGCACGCGCCCGTCGCGGGCACACGTGCGCGTGTCGGGCGACTGCTGAGCACGGAGCTCGGAATCGAGCGCTCAGGTGCGGGGATCACGGTGGCCCACCGCGAGCTCGCCAGCCTGCCTGGACCCGCGGCACTGGTTGCCACGCTAATCGCACATGCCGCCCTGGCCCGCACCGAGTCGCGCGGTGGGCACCAGCGCACAGACCACCCCAGCCAAGACCTCGCACAGGCCCAGCGCCGAGCGTTTCGGGTCGCCACGACACCAGCCATTCACCCAGAAGATTTTGCTCGAAGGAGCCTTGCACCTTGCTAACTCGCACCATCATCGAACAGGTTGTCACCCACGCGCTCGCCGAGGACGCCCCGTGGGGCGACCTCACCGTTGAACTGACGATCCCCGAATCCCTCACGATGACCACCAGGCTGCAAGCGCGTGAACCCGGAGTGTTTGCCGGCGGCGATCTGGTGCGAGAGGCGTTTCGGCAGACGGATGCGCGCATCGAGGTGCAGGGGCTAGTGCCCGACGGCACCCCGTTTGTGGCGGGCGATACGCTCGGCGTGATCAGCGGCCCGGCCCGCGGCATTCTGACGGGGGAGCGCATCGCGCTGAACCTGAGCCAGCGCATGAGCGGCATAGCGACGCTCACCGCGAGCTTTGTGGCGGAGGTGGCGCACACCCGCGCGCGCATCGCCGACACACGCAAAACGACCCCGGGCCTGCGCGCGCTTGAAAAGCACGCCGTGCGGGTGGGCGGCGGCTCGAGCCACCGCTTTGGGCTGTCTGACGCAATCATGGTGAAAGATAACCACCTCGCCGCGCTCGGCGCCGTCGACGACGCCAGCACGACGAAAGCACTGCAGGGGCTGCGAGACCGCGCGGGCCACACCACCTCGATCATCGTCGAGGTCGACCGGCTCGACCAGGTGCCCGCCGTGCTCGACGCGCGCGTCACCGGTGTTTTGCTCGACAACTTCTCGAACGAAGATCTCGTGCGCGCGGTTGAGGTTATCGACGGCCGTGCGATCGCCGAGGCGAGCGGTGGGGTATCGCTTGCAACCGTGCGTGGTATCGCCGAGACGGGCGTCGATGTGATCTCGGTGGGACTCTTGACGCACGGGGCCAGGTCCCTCGACATTGGGCTCGATGCGGCGTGAACGATCGGTACCTAGACGCTGCCGCCACGGCGCCGCTTCGGCCCGAGGCGCGCGCCGCCATGAACGCCGTGTTTGACACCCCCGCCGCGAATGCGTCGAGCGTGCACGCGGCGGGGCACGCGGCGGGCCTTACGGTCGCACAGGCGCGCGGCGACATCGCGGCGCACTTTGGGGCGCGACCCTCAGACGTCATTTTTACCTCGGGCGGCACCGAGGCCAATAACCTCGCCATCATCGGGCTGGCGCTCGCGTACCCGCGCGGCAGACACATCGTGACCACTGGTATCGAACATCCCTCGGTGCTCGAAACCTGCCGCTACCTGGAACGAGTGTTTGGCTACGAACTCACGACTGTGCCGGTTGACGAGCGCGGCCGTGTGAGCGCCGCGAACGTTGAGCGCGCGCTGCGACCCGAGACCACCCTCGTTACGATTGGGCTCGCAAATGCTGAGGTGGGCACGGTGCAGCCGCTGCCAGCTATCGCGGTCGCCGCGAAGGCGGCGGGTGCGCTCGTGCACACTGACGCGGTGCAGGCCGCGGCGGCACTGCCCGTGCACCTGGGGGAGGGGGGATGGCCGGGCGCACTCGTCGACGCCATCTCGGTCGCCTCGCACAAGTTCGGTGGACCGCAGGGTGTGGGCGCGCTCGTGGTGCGCGGCGGGCTCAAGCTCGAGCCCTTGTTGCACGGCGGTGGCCAAGAGCACGGGCGACGCTCGGGCACCTCGAACGTCGCTGGGGCAGCGGGTTTTGCCGCGGCGGTCACCGCGACCTCCGCCAGCCTCGGCACGCAGACCCTCGCAGTTATGGCGAGTCGTGACGAGCTGGTGCGGCGCGTGCTCACCGAGATACCGGGAGCGCGACTCACCGGCCACGACACCGAGCGGCTACCGGGGCACGCCTCATTCGTGTTTGCCGGCGTCAGCGGTGAGTCATTGCTCGTCGCACTCGATGCCGCCGGCTTTGCGGTGTCGTCGGGGTCTGCGTGTGCGGCGGGGCACGACGAACCCTCACCCGCGCTAATCGCCATGGGCTTCGACCCCGAGGTCGCGCACACGGCGCTGCGCTTCACCCTCGCACAGCCACTTAAACCCGCCCACGCCCAGCGCATCGTCACGACACTGCAGCGCGAGACTGGCCGGGCGTAACCATTTGCCGCGCCAACACGGGCACGGCGACGAGTCTGCGCACCATGCGCGCCACGTCGTGCCCCGGCGCGAGTTCAAGAGCAGCATCGACCTGGTTGTTTGCGGTCGTCTGATTGCCGCACAGCCACCACACCAGCGCGCTGAGCGCAAACACTCCGGGCCGGGCGACCGCCGGCAGATCTGCGAGGGCACGCGCCAACCTGGGGCGCAGCGGGGCGAGCCGGTCACGCTCGGTGAACTCGGGTCCCACCGACGCAAACAGACTGAGCATCGAGCAGTTCGGCGCAACGAGTACCCCCTCGCTGCGTGCGGTCGGTGGGTCGTCAATGGGTAGCCTCCCGTCGGTGAGTAGCCCAAATTCGTGCTCCAACTGCGCGGGAAATTCTGGCCGCGTAATGACACCCATTGACACGTGCCACCAGCTACCGGGCTCGGCCAGCACGTGGGCGAGCACACCCGTGTCTTCGGGAGAAAGCGGCGTGCTGGGGCTGCGCAGCGCACGGGTCGCGTCGGGTGCGAGGCTCACACGGGCGCGCTGCGCTGCGAGCGCACCGAGGGCCCGGCCGCGAGCCTCGGCCTCGTGATCCAGGCGAGCGAGCGTCGCGGCGGCGCGCTGCATACGATCCGGATCAGGGGGTGGAAGCGCGCCGAGCTCAGCGAGCGAGGGCACCCGTGCGTGCTCGGGGCAGGTCGCCGCAGCGACCGGGCTGCCAGTGATCTCTGTGAGGCTGCGCCCGCTGCGAGGCGCCGCGGGATCGAGGAAGCTGACCCAGCCGTCGGGCGCCTGCACACACAGCTCGCGCGGGTAGATGCGGTCGCGTTTGAGCCGGCGCTCGATGCGGCGGGCGAGGCGTTGCCAGGGCGGGCCGCTGCACTCGGCGAAGGTTTGGTCAGACATGATGGCGATGGCGGGCGCCGATGCGTGGCCGCTCGCAGTACCGAACGAGCGAATCGCGTAGCTCAAGAATTCGAGCAGGTCAGCGGTCTCGTGCGGGTCGTCGCCCGCCGGTAGATCGACCCGCATGGCCTCGCGGGTGCGAGCGCCGTCAAAGAACAGCACGAAGATGCTGTGGGAGGCGGTGAACCCAGCGAGCTGGGGGAGTGCCGCGAGAAAATCGGCGGTGCCCGAACATTTGAGTACCTGGGGCGAGGTAGCAGTGTGATTGGTCATACCCCGATCCTGCGCTCAAAAATGCGCCTGTGCGGGTTATGCACAGGCAATCGCAGAACTCACCAAAATTCGTGAAATTTGGTGCCTGTGGACGAAGCTAATCCAACAGTAAAGCCGCGCCGCCCAACAGTATGGGGGCGCGGCTTTCTGACGTATTGGGGCGCGGGCTAGCTCGCCTGCGCCTCGACCTGCGTGATGTCGGCCTCGAGTGCCACCCAGCCGAGCATGGCGCACTTGACGCGCATCACGTACTTTGCGACTCCCTGCAACGCAACAGCGTCGCCGAGCACCTCTTCGTCGGGCTCTTGTTCACCGCGCGTCTGAATCATCTCGCGAAACGCGGCGATCTTCTCGCGCGCAGCGTCCATCGTCAGTTCTTCGTCACGCACCAGCTGCGACAGGATCGACGCCGACGCCATCGAGATCGAACAGCCCTGGCCCTGCCAAGCGAGCTGCGAGATGCGCCCGGTGGCCGGGTCGACCGCGATGGACAGATCGATTTCGTCACCGCAGCTCGGATTGAACTCGTGGTGCGACGCCGTGCGAGCGCCGGGATGCTCAGCGAGCTCGCCCTTGCCGATGGGGCGCTTTGAATGGTCGAGAATAAGTTCTTGGTACAGACCGTCGAGCGCGCTCACGCCGACACCTCCACTCCGAAGTACCGCTGGGCGCCGCGGAGCGCGTCGAGGAACCGATCGACCTCGTCTTCTGTGGTGGTCAAGTGCACACTCGCACGGGTGCTCGAGGCGATGCCAAAGGTGCGGTGCAGCGGCTGCGCGCAGTGGTGCCCCACGCGCACCAGCACGCCCTGCTCGTCAAGATACTGTCCCACGTCGTGCGCGTGCAGGTTATCGACCGACACCGCGGCCAAAGCGACACGATCAGTGGTGCCCTGCGGGCCGAGCAGCCGCAGCCCGGGCGTCTCAAGGATGCCGGCCACGAGCCGTTCGACGAGCTCGTGCTCCCGCGCGGCCGCCCGCTCCATCCCAACGTCAGAGAGAAACGAGACTGCGGCGCCGAGACCCACGACCTGCGACACCGGCTGCGTGCCCGGCTCAAACCGCAACGGCGCGGGCATGAACTCTGCGCTCTCCATGGTGACGCGCGTGATCGCTGACCCACCCGTGCGGGCGGGCGGCAGCGCCGCCAGCATCTCGGGGCGGCCATAGAGCACACCAATACCGTTGGGCCCGAGCATCTTGTGCCCTGAGAACGCGGCAAAGTCGACACCGAGTGCCGCAAAATCGACGGGAATGTGCGGCACCGACTGGCACGCATCGAGCACGGTGACGGCGCCCACCGAGCGCGCGAGTTCGACGACGCCTGCGATGGGTGCCACAAAACCGGTCACGTTCGAAACGTGCGCGAACGCCACGATGCGGGTGCGCTCGTTGATAGCGGCGCGAGCGTCATCCAGGCTCCACGTGCCGTGCTCGTTCACGGCAATGTGGCGCAGCGTCGCACCCGTTTTCACAGCGAGTCGCTGCCACGGAATCAGGTTGGCATGGTGCTCAGCTTCGGTAACAAGAATCTCGTCACCGGCACCCAACGCATACCGCTCAGAACCCGCCACCCCGAGCCCGGCGTTCGCCTCACCGATTCCGAGCGCGACGATGTTGAGTGCGTCGGTGGCGTTCTCAGCCCACACGATCTGCTCGGGCGTCTCGGCCCCCACAAAACGTGCGACCGCCGCGCGCGCCCCCTCAAATGCGAGGGTCGCCTCGCCCACCGCTCCGCTCGTGCCGCGGTGTACTGCCGCGTTGTGGTGCTCCAAAAACTCGCGCTCGGCATCAAGCACCGCGGTGGGGCGCTGCGAGGTCGCTGCCGAGTCGAGGTATGCGGGGGTGAGCGCGCCCGAAGCGGGCTCAGAAGCGAAGTACGGGAATGCGGCGCGAAGGTCTACGACCTCAGCGGCGGTAAGGGCTGACATGTGTTCCATTCTTCCACTGACGGCTGACTCCTACTGTAACGAGGAGCAACATCAGACTATTCCGCCCGCTACAATCAACGTCGTGTTGGGCGTGATTGTGTATGAAGCACTGCAGCTAGTCGGAATCAGCGCGTTCGCAATCTCGGGCGCGCTCGTGGGCGTGCGCCGCGGGCTCGATCTGCTCGGCATTCTCGTCGTCGGTTCGGCCACTGGCATTGGCGGGGGCATCATCCGCGATCTGCTGCTCGGCGTGCACCCGCCCGTCTCGCTCACGCACTGGCCCTACCTCGCGACAGCGCTTGCTGCTTCACTCGCGGTGTTCTTCATTCACCCGGGCCTCGCTCGCATTCGCCGGTTTGAGATCGTGTTTGACGCGTTCGGGCTCGGGTTGTTCTCGGCTGGCAGCACGGTCGGTGCACTCACGACGGGCAGCGACCCGATCGTCGCCATCATGGTCGGCACGATCACCGCCGTGGGCGGCGGAGTCGTGCGCGATGTGCTTGTCAACACGGTGCCGGGCGTGCTCACCCGCGAACTCTACGCGGTATCGGCGATTCTGGGCGCCGCGATCGCCGCGGGCGCGCTGTCGCTCGGCGCCACCGCGAGCATCGCGACGATCGCAGGCGGCGCCTGCGCGATCGCGCTCCGACTGATCTCGGTCGCCCGCGGCTGGCACCTCCCCAAACCGAAGATGCGCGGTGAGCAGACGGGATGATCCGGCGCAACATCTTGCTGAGCAAGATCGGCGGCGAGAATACAGTGCCGGATCGGGGCCTGGCGCCCTAACCCGCGAGCGCGGGCTCGGGGCCCGCGGGCGTCAGAAACCAGTTGATGATACCCGCGCCGCAGGCGACGGCGGCCGAAACGAGTGGGAGTATCAGCGAGGCTTGCGTGCTGACCTGTTCGGCGACGACGCCGGTCGCGGCGGCCGAGAATGATTGGCCGACCATGATCCCGGTGCCGAGCATTGCCATCACGGTAGCGCCGCGGCCCGCCGGGGTACGGTGCGCGCCAAAGCTGTAGAGCGTCACGAGCAGCGGACCGATGCCAATGCCCATGACAGCGAGGGCTGCGATCATGCGGGGCAGATCGTGTGCGGTCTGCAAGAAGACAGCACCCCCAAGGATGAGCAGTGCGAATACGAGCCAGCGTGCACGCAGCGTGAATTTGGGCGACAGCCAAGCCACACCGATCGCAAAGATCGCAGATCCTATGCCCATGACACCATAGATCAGGCCGGCTTGCTCAGCGTCGCCCTGATCCTGCATAAACGACGTGAGCGAGGTGAGCATTGAGCCAAAAAACATGCCCACCCCAAAGATGCCGACGACGGTGACGAGCAGCGCAGGCCGCCACAGCTCGCTTACGGGCGAGACCTCTGGGGGTGCCGAGCCTGGCACCGGTTGAGCCTTGGCGCCGGTGGGGTGTAATGCGAACGCGGTCACGAAGATGAGGGTGAGCACACCCGCTCCAACGACGGGCGCCCACGCGCCGAGCGTCGTGGCGAGGAGTCCCACCGTCACAGGACCAAACACGAAGATGACCTCGTCGGCTGCCGACTCGTAGGCGAAGGTCGAAGTGAGGGTGCGTGACCGGTGCGCGACTGGAATGTCCTTCTGGATCACGCTCACGAGCCTGGCCCGCGACATTGGTGAGATCTGCGGCACAGTGGCGCCCACCAAGAACGACGACACAAACATGACCCATACGGGTAGGTCACTGAGCGCGACCCATGCGAGCAGCCCGAGCAGCAGCGAGTTCACCGCGGCTGTCGCGAGCAGCGTGGGCCGCTGCCCGAACCGGTCAGCAGCTGCCCCGATGAGCGGCCCGCAGCAGGCGACACCGAGGCCCACCACAGCCGAGTTGAAACCGCCGAGCTCGACAGAGTCGCGCGCCGACACGATCAGGGTGAGTACCCCAATAACCACCATCGCGAATGGCAGCCGCGCGACAAGCGCGATCGGAAAGTAGGCGAACCCCGTGCGCGAGATGACGGTGACGTTGGGCTGCGCGTTCGAATTCTCCATAGCCGAGCGAGTCTAACAGGCCGAGCCTACCCACAGGGCCTACGCGCTACCCGAGCGGCACTCCCTGCTGCTCGAGGAACTGAGTGAAGGCGCCGGGATCAGAGATGTCGCCGGTAAACGCGACCCCGTCCGCGAGCACGAGTGGTGTGCCCGCCACTCGCAGGTCGCTCGTCTCAGACCGCGGCACGGGGTTGGTGCTGATCCAATTGCTGAGGGCCTGCGCAAAGATGACGTGCTGTTCTTCAGTGATGCAGCGTCTGGCAGCACCGTTCAGCGCGCCGGCCGCGCCCTCGATACGGTCGATGACCGCGGCGTTATCGGGGCCTTCCGTGCCGCCCTCGGGTTGGAACTCGGGGCTCAATAGTGCGACGTGCGCGCTCCAGGCGGCCGTGGGCTGGTGCTCGGCGACGCACGCCATCGCGCCCGAGACGCGTGACGAATAGTAGGTGCCAGCCGATGCGCTGTCGAGGAAGGTCAGGGGTTGTAGTTCGACGACCGCGCCAGCCCTGGCAGCCCGCTCCAGGGTGTCACCGTTGGCCGACTCAAAGGTGAGGCAGGCTGGGCAGCGGTAGTCAAGGTAGACCTGAATGCGGTTGGGCGCTACGCCGTCGGGCCCGGCCGGCAGCTCAGACACGTCGGGGAATGAGTTATCGGGCAGCGGCTCGCTTTCGATGACGCGCATCTCGCCATCCTTGCCGCCGGTGAACATGATGCCGCCGGTCGCAAAGTTAGCGGGCCACTCGACATTGGCGCTGGCTGGGTCGTCGGTATTGGCGTCAGTCTTACCTCCCATGTTGCCCATGTTGCCCATGCTCGCCTGTGAGGCCAAGCCCATGAGCGCGTGAAGCCCGAGGGTGCCGGCACCAAAAGCCACTGTGCTCACCGCAAGTGCGAGGGCCAAGGCTCCCGCCGTAAGCCCCGTGATGCCCGGCGCCCGCGGGCCGCGCTTCGCGATCGCGATGCCGCCAAATACGACCGCGGCGATAGCGAGGCCAGCCCCAACGATGAGCATGAGCGGCAGATAGAACACCGCCACGAGCACGGTGACAAGGGCCGCGAGTCCCAGCGCCATCGCTGTGATAGCCGCGCCGCGCCCCGCAGCCGGTTTGAGGTGGGGGTGAATATCAGTTCCAACGGGGTCGCTCATGCTCTCAATTGTGGCAGGCGGGCGCTGCGCAAACGCTCACCGGGCAGCGCCTACGATGGAACCATGATCTTGCTCGCGGCCACCCCCATCGGCAACCTCGGCGACGCCTCTACGCGGCTGCGCGAAACCTTCGAGGCTGCGACGGTGATCGCGGCCGAAGACACCCGACATACGATTTCGCTGTTGCGCCTGCTCGGCATCGAGAACCGTCCAGAACTCGTGGCTCTCCACGACCACAACGAGCACGAACGCGCGGCAACGCTCGTCGAGCGCGCCCGCGACGAAGACATCGTGCTCGTGAGCGACGCGGGCATGCCCACCGTGTCAGACCCCGGCTTTCGAGTCGTGCAGCTCGCGGCAGAGGCGGGCGTCGACGTCACCTGCATTCCCGGCCCCAGCGCTGTCGTCACCGCGCTCGCCGTCTCGGGGCTGCCCACCGACCGCTTCGCGTTCGAGGGCTTCGTGCCGCGCAAAGCGGGGGAGCGCGCCCGGCTGCTCTCAGGCCTTAAGCACGAGCGCCGCACGCTCGTGTTCTTTGAATCACCCTCAAGGCTCGCCGCGACGCTCGCTGACTTTGCGACGCATCTGGGGCCGGATCGCCCCGCCGCCGTCTGCCGCGAGCTCACCAAGCTGCACGAAGAGGTCAAACGAGGTGGGCTCGAAGAGCTTGCAGGCTGGGCGGCAGCTGGTGTGAAGGGTGAGATTGTGATCGTCGTCGCTCCAGGGGAGGAGAAGGCCACCTCGCCCGAAGACGCCCTCGCCAGCGTGCAACAGCTCGTCGCTGCGGGAACTCGCCTAAAGGACGCTACCCGCGAAGTCGCCGAGGCCACGGGGCTCTCGGCACGCGACCTGTACGCCGCCGCGCTCGCCGCCAAGTAATTGCCGGCGTCGCAGAATCCACACCACCCCGAACTAACAGGAGCATTCATGCAAAAGAAGGCCGTAACCATCGAACTGTGGCGTCTTGTGCTGCCCGTTTTGTGGTTTGGCATGGTCGCCGCGATCTCGTTCATTGAAGCGCCGCTCAAGTTTCAAGCACCGGGCATCACCATTCCGCTGGGACTCGGAATTGGCAGACTCGTTTTCGCCGCGCTGAACGTGGCCGAGGGACTTGTGCTGTTTGCATTCACGGTGCTCTCATTCTGGCCCGCGGCCTACCGCATTGACGGCCGCAGACTCGCAGTGTGGGCTGGGCTTGCCGCAGTCTTTGTGGCAAAAGTCGTGTTTGTGCGCCCGCCGTTGAACGCTCGCACAGACCTCGTGCTCGCGGGAGCGAACCCAGGCGAATCGATGTGGCACTACGTATACATCGCGTGTGATGTGGCATCTCTCACGCTGCTCGTGGTCGCCGCCGTAATGGGCGCGCGTGCGCTGCTTGCTCAGATGACCAAACGCTGACCCTGCAGTGTTCGCTAAGCCGCCTCTCAGCATCAAGATAGGCGCGTGCGGAATACTCGAAACCACTGCGCCGGCGCGGCCGGCTCCCCTTCCATGAGTTAGGAATCCACTCACGTGAACATTACCCGCGCACTTCTGCCTGCGGCCCTCGCGGGCGCGCTGCTTGTCACCGGCTGCTCGGCGGGGGGTGGCACCGGAGGCGACGTTACGAAGGACGCTGCGGGCAAGGAATGCCTCGCCGCGGGCGATGCGAGCAAGGCGATCAAGATCTCGGGCGAAGTGGGCACCGATGCCAAGATCACGTCGAAGACACCGATCAAGGTGAAGGACATGCAGCGCACCGTGTTGAAGTCGGGCGAGGGTAAGGTCATCGAGAGTGGCCAGACGACTTCGGTGGCAATGTCGGTGCTGAACGGACGCGACGGGTCTGAGGTCGAGAAGGCTCCTGCCACCGATGCGGCGTACCAGACCGGGGCCTATTCGGGGTGGCTTGAAGAAGCCATGCGCTGCGCGGTCTCGGGCCAGCAGGTTGCCGTCGTTGCACCGTACGCCGAGGTGTTTGGGGAGACGAAGCCCGCAGATCTGCCCGTCAAGGGCGTGAAAGACTCTGACTCCTTCGTATTTTTGCTTCAGTTCGGTGAAATCTCTGACACCCCAGCGGCGACAAACGAACCCGGCACCCTCGAGATGGAAGACCTGCTGAAGAAGGCCGAGGGCAAAGCGAAGGCCGCCCCCGAGGGATTCCCGACCGTGAAACTGGCGAAGAACGGTGAACCTACGATCACCATCCCCGAGGGTGTGAATGCTCCCGAGAAGCTCGAGATCGCAACGATTATCGAAGGCGACGGCGAAACCGTCGAGCCCGGCGACCGCGTCTACGTCAACTACCGCGGTGTGATCTGGAGCACCGGCGAAGAGTTTGACTCAAGCTGGAGCCGTGGCGAGCCCGTGCCGTTTACTACGAACGGTGTGATCGGCGGGTTCCAGAAGGCACTTGAAGGCCAGAAGGTCGGCTCACAGATCATCTCGGTTGTGCCCGCAGAAGACGGTGGTTACGGTGCGGCCCAGCTCGAGAGCATGGGGCACAAGCCCGACGATGTGATGGTGTTTGTGCTCGATATCCTGGGCACCGTGCACGCAGAATAGCGCGCTTATCTTGTTACCGCCTCGCCCCTGGCTTCACTGCTGGGAGCGGGGCGGTTTTGCGTGGCCTAAGTGCGAGGCGGCCCGATCCGGCACAATAGGGGCATGAAGCGCGTCATTATTTTGGGGTCAACGGGTTCGATCGGTGAGCAGGCGCTCGACGTTATACGAGCGAATCCCGAGAAGTTTCAGATTGCGGGGCTCGTGGCGGGCACGAATGCTGCCCGCGTCGCCGAGCAGGCCGAAGAGTTCAATGTCGAGCACACGGGTCTCGGGGCGCGCGAGGCCGTGCAGCTGATCGAAGACGTCGACGCCGACCTGGTGCTCAATGGCATCACCGGCTCCGTGGGGCTGGCACCGACCATCGCCGCGCTCAAGGCCGGGCGCACCCTTGCGCTGGCAAACAAAGAGTCGCTCATCGTGGGCGGCGACCTCGTGAAAGACTTCGCGGCGCCCGGGCAGATCGTGCCCGTCGACTCAGAACACTCCGCCATCGCGCAGGCCCTGCGCTCTGGCACGGCGGGCGAAGTGCGCAGGCTCGTGCTCACCGCTTCGGGCGGTCCGTTTCGTGGCCGCACGCGGGCCGAACTCGAACAGGTAACCCCGGCACAGGCACTGGCGCACCCCACCTGGGACATGGGCCGCGTGGTTACGACCAATTCGGCCACGCTCGTCAACAAGGGGCTCGAAGTGATCGAGGCTCACCTGCTGTTTGACGTGTCGTACGGGGACATTGACGTCGTAGTGCACCCGCAGTCAATTGTGCACTCGATGGTCGAGTTCATCGACGGTTCAACGATCGCGCAGGCATCACCGCCCGACATGCGGCTGCCCATTGCCCTGGGGCTCACCTGGCCCGACCGCCTGGGCGGTGTCGGCACGCCCCTGGACTGGACGACCGCGCAGACCTGGGAGTTTGAGCCGCTCGACGAGGCCGCGTTCCCCGCGGTCAACGTAGCCAAAGAGGTCGGCCGCGCCCGCAAGACGTTCCCCGCCGTGTTCAACGCTGCAAACGAGGAGGCCGTCGACGCGTTTCACGAGGGGCGCATTCCGTTCACCGGCATCGTTGACACGGTGCGTGAGGTGCTCGAAGCGCACGAGGCACCCGCCACACTCACGCTCGACACGCTCGCCGAGGCGGAGCGCTGGGCGCGCGAGCGGGCCGAGAAAGTGATTGCGGGCCACGCGGCGTAGGGTCTCGCCTCTCAGCGGGCTCACTGTCGCGCCACAGCACGGGCCAGTACGCTAAACGCGTGATTGACGTGCTGCTGTATGTGCTGGGGATCCTGATCATCCTCGTGGGTCTTGCCGTATCCATCGGGCTGCACGAGATCGGGCATCTGGTGCCTGCCAAGCTGTTTGGCGTGAAAGTGACGCAGTACATGGTCGGCTTCGGCAAGACCCTGTGGTCGCGCAAGAAGGGCGAAACCGAGTACGGAGTCAAAGCGATTCCGCTGGGCGGGTACGTGGCGATGACCGGCATGTACCCGCCACAAAAGCCGGGGGAGAAGCCCCGCGCTTCAACGACGGGGTTCTTGAACTCGGTGGTTGAAGAGGGTGCGCCCGAGCGTCGCGGGCTCGCGGGCCTCGTGGACGACGCGCGGCTCGCGAGTGCTGAGACAATCGGCGAGGGCGAAGACCACCGCACGTTCTATCGGCTGCCGGTGTGGAAAAAGATCACCATCATGCTCGGTGGGCCGTTCATGAACCTTGTGCTCGCGTTTGTCTTCTTTGGCATCGTGCTCGTGGGATTTGGAGTGCCGCAGTACACGACGACGCTGGGGCATGTCAGTGAATGCCTGACCCCCGCTTCGAGCGATGCTACGACCTGTAGCTCGGCCGACCCCGCAGCGCCGGGCGCCGCGGCGGGTCTGCGCCCGGGCGACAAGATCCTCGAAGTTGACGGCACGCACATCGATAGCTGGGAACAGTTTCGGGCCATGGTCGGCAATGCCCCGGGTACTCCGCTCGCCGTCGTCATCGAGCGAGATGGCACTCAGGAGGCCGTGAGGCTCACGCCCCAGCCCAACGAGCGCGCGGTCGTCGATGCGAACGGGCAGGCGGTCACCGACGCGAGCGGCGCCTACGTCACCGAACAGGTCGGCATGATCGGAGCCACGCCCGCTACTGAGCAGGTGCGGCAGCCGATCACGGCGCTGCCGCAGTTCGTCGGGCAAAACGTCGAGCAGGTGGTGGGCATCGTCGTGCGGCTGCCACAGCGCATGGTCGACGTGTGGAACGCCGCCTTTGGCGCCGAAGAGCGCGACCCCAACGGCCCCATCAGCGTAGTGGGTGTGGGGCGTATTGCAGGCGAGGTCGCGAGCGCCAGCGAGATCGATGTGGCGGCGCGCGCGCAGACGCTCATCGGTCTGCTCGGATCGCTCAACGTCGCGCTCTTCGTCTTTAACCTCGTGCCGCTCATGCCGCTCGACGGCGGGCACGTTGCGGGTGCCCTCTACGAGGGTGCCAAGCGTCGCATTGCGAAGTGGCGCGGTAAGCCAGACCCCGGCCCGGTAGACACCGCCAAAATGGTGCCCGTCACCTTTGCCGTGGTGGTAGTGCTCGGCGCGATGAGCGTGCTCTTGATCTACGCCGATCTCGTGAAACCTGTGTCGCTGTTCGGGTAACACACCCCGGCCCGATCCGGCGCGTGAGCGATCAGAGCCAGCCAGCCTCGCGCGCCACTGGGCGCGTACGCAGGTGGCGACGCTAGAATCTCTTCTCGTGGCTGCAATTAATCTCGGAATGCCGAAGGTACCTGAAGTTCTCGCCCCCCGGCGCAAGACCCGCAAGATCAAGGTGGGCTCTGTCATGGTCGGCGGTGACGCACCCGTATCGGTACAGTCGATGACCACGACGCCGACCACCAACATCAACGCAACGCTGCAGCAGATTGCCGAGCTGACGGCTGCCGGCTGCGACATTGTGCGCGTCGCCTGCCCGAGCCGCGATGACGCCGAGGCATTGCCGATCATCGCGATGAAGAGCCAGATTCCGGTGATCGCCGACATTCACTTTCAGCCGAACTACGTGTACGCCGCGATCGACGCAGGCTGCGCCGCCGTACGCGTGAACCCTGGCAACATTCGTAAGTTCGACGACCAGGTCGGCGAGATCGCGCGCCGCGCGAAGGCGGCAGGTGTTTCGCTGCGCATCGGTGTCAACGCGGGGTCACTCGACCCGCGCCTGCTGCAAAAGTACGGCAAGGCCACCCCCGAGGCGCTCGTTGAGAGTGCTGTGTGGGAGGCGTCGCTGTTCGAAGAGCACGACTTTCACGACTTCAAGATTTCGGTGAAGCACAACGACCCGATCGTGATGGTAAAGGCGTACCGCATGCTCGCGGAGCGTGGCGACTGGCCGCTGCACCTCGGCGTGACCGAGGCGGGCCCCGCGTTCCAGGGCACCATTAAGAGCGCGACGGCGTTTGGTATTTTGCTGTCTGAGGGCATCGGCGACACGATTCGCGTCTCGCTCTCGGCTCCCCCCGTCGAAGAGGTCAAGGTGGGCCTGCAGATTCTGCAGTCGCTCAACCTGCGCGAGCGCAAGCTCGAGATCGTGTCGTGCCCGTCCTGTGGTCGCGCACAGGTCGACGTGTACACCCTTGCCGACGAGGTAACCAAGGGGCTCGAGGGCATGAGCGTGCCGCTGCGCGTGGCCGTGATGGGCTGCGTCGTGAACGGACCGGGCGAAGCGCGCGAGGCCGACCTTGGGGTTGCCTCGGGGAACGGTAAGGGGCAGATCTTTGTGAAGGGCGAGGTCATCAAGACCGTACCTGAGTCAGAGATCGTGGCGACGCTTATCGAAGAGGCGAACCGTATCGCCGACGAGATGGGTCATAACGCGCCGACGGGCACCCCCGAGGTTGTCACGGGCTAACGCCTAGACTGGGGGCGTGACACTGCCTCTAGAATCTCAGACCACCGCGACGACGCTGCGTGAAGAGCTCGACGCGATCATCACCGAGCACGGGGTCACGCACCAGCGTGCCCTCGTGCGCCGCATCCTCGAGTCGGGCGTCGGCCTGGGGCTCGACGAGACGAGCCGGCTCAACCTCAAGATCACGGCGGCCGCGGTCGAGGAGATGCGGGCCGCATTCAAACTGTTCGCCCCGTTTAACGGTGCCCCCAAGGTCACCGTGTTTGGGTCGGCGCGCACGCAGCCGCTCGATCCGCTGTGGCGGCTCACGGAGGACGTCGCCGAGCAGCTCGCCGCGCAGGGTTGGATGGTCGTGACCGGAGCGGGCCCCGGCATCATGGAGGCCGCGGCGACCGGCGCTGGCACGAAGAACTCGCTGGGCGTCTCGATTCGACTGCCGTTTGAAGAGGAGCTTGAGCTCGGCGCCGACTCAGTCGATGAGCAGCGCGTCGTGATGAAGTACTTCTTCACTCGTAAGCTGATGCTGGTCAAGGAGTCGCGCGGGTTCGTGTGCCTGCCCGGGGGCTTTGGCACCATGGACGAGGCGTTCGAACTGCTCACACTGCAGCAAACCGGCAAGATGGACCCGGTACCGATCGTGCTGCTCGACCGCCCCGGCGGGACGTACTGGACACGCTTTGCGAGCTTCATCACTGACGAGCTGGCCGGCGGGGGGTACATTGCCGAGGGGGACCTCGATCGCGTACTCGTCACCGACTCGGCCGAGGCTGCAACGAACGAGGTCACGGGCTTCTGGCACAACTACGACTCGCTGCGCTGGGTTGATCACCAGCTCGTGCTGCGGCTCAAGGCCACGCCCACCGACGACGAGATCGACGCGCTCAATGCTCAATTCTCTGGCCTGCTCGAAGAGGGCCGGATCAATGCAACCGGGCCACTCGCTCCCGAAGTGGCAGACAAAGACAAGCTCGATTTGCCGCGCATAGTGTTCACACCCAGGCGACGGGCGGTAGGTGATCTGCACCACCTGATCAGGGCGCTGAACGCCCTCGCGAGCGCTACGGCGTAACGTACGCCCGCAAATGCTGGCCGGTGAGCGTCTTGGCGCTGGCGACAATTGCTGCAGGGGTGCCCTCGAACACGATAGTGCCGCCTTCGTGACCGGCGCCGGGACCGAGGTCGATGATCCAGTCGGCGTGCGCCATCACCGCCTGGTGATGCTCGATCACAATGACGCTCTTGCCGGCATCGACGAGCCGGTCGAGCAGCGCGAGCAGCTGTTCGACATCGGCGAGGTGCAGCCCGGTCGTCGGCTCGTCGAGCACGTACACGTCGGCGTCCTCGAGCATGTGGATCGCAAGCTTCAAACGCTGCCGCTCGCCACCCGACAGCGTCGATAGCGGCTGGCCCAACTTGATGTAGCCAATCCCCACGTCCACCAGTTTGGCAAGAATCTTCGCAGCCTTGGGCACTTTTGACTCGGCCCGGGCGAAGAACTCGTGCGCGTCGCTCATGGATAGGTCGAGCACCTCGGCGATGCTTTTACCGCCGAGCGTGTATTCGAGCACGGCGGCATCGAAGCGCTGACCGTCGCACACGGGGCACACGCTCTCCATCGTCGCCATCATGCCGAGGTCGGTGTAGATGATGCCCGCTCCCTTGCACTCGGGGCAGGCGCCCTCGGAGTTCGCGCTGAACAGCGCCGGCTTCACCCCGTTGGCTTTTGCGAAGGCGGTACGAACGGGGTCGAGCAGGCCCGTATAGGTGGCCGGGTTCGACCGGCGCGAGCCCTTAATCGCGCCCTGGTCGACCGTCACCACCCCTTCACGGCCCGACACCGAGCTGCGAATCAGCGAGCTTTTGCCCGATCCGGCGACGCCCGTGAACACGCACAGCACGCCAAGCGGAACATCAACGTCGACGTTCTTGAGGTTGTTTTCGGTCGCCCCGCGCACCGCGATCGTGCCGGTCGCTGCTCGTACGGACTCCTTCACGCGGGCGCGGTCGTCGAGGTGCACACCGGTGAGCGTGCTCGAGGTGCGCAGCTGCTCGACGGTGCCCTCGAAGCAGATCTCGCCGCCGTGGCTGCCGGCCTGCGGCCCGAGATCGACGACGTGGTCGGCAATCTCGATCATCTCGGGTTTGTGCTCCACCACGAGCACCGTGTTGCCCTTGTCGCGCAGCTTGAGCAGCAGCTGATTCATGCGCTGAATGTCGTGCGGGTGGAGCCCAATCGACGGCTCATCGAATACGTAGGTTGCGTCGGTGAGGGCCGAGCCCAGGTGCCGAATCATCTTGGTGCGCTGCGACTCGCCCCCCGAGAGCGTGCCGGTGGGGCGGTCGAGACTCAGGTACCCGAGCCCAATCTGCACGAAAGAGTCGAGGGTCTCGATGAGCTTCTGTGTCAGCGGCGCAAGCCCCGGATCATCGATCTTGCGTACCCACTCGGTCAGGTCACTGATCTGCATCGCGCAGACATCGGCGATCGAGTGGCCTGCGATGAGCGAGGAGCGGGCCGAGTCGTTGAGGCGCGTGCCGCCACAGGCGGGGCACGCGTGAAACACGATGGCGCGGTCCACGAATGCACGAATGTGGGGCTGCATCGCGTCACGATCTTTCGACAGCATCGACTTTTGAATGCGCGGTATGAGGCCCTCATAGGTGACGTTGACGCCATCGGCTTTCACCTTGAGTGGCTCCTTATAGAGCAGATCGTGCAGTTGCTCTTCGGTGAAGTCCTTGATGGGGGTGTCCATCGGCAACATCGCGCCGAACACGCGGCCGTACCAGCCGTCCATGCTGAAGCCGGGCACGGTGAGCGCGCCATCGTTCAGCGACTTCGATGAGTCGTACAGCTCTTCAAGGGCGAAGTCACTTACACTGCCGCGACCCTCACACTTGGCGCACATGCCCCCGAGCACTTCAAAGCTGCGGCGCTCCTTCACCTGTTTGCCACCCTTCTCGAGGGTGACGGCACCCGCGCCGCTAATCGACGCAACGCTAAAGGAGAACGCCTGCGGGCCGCCAATGTGCGGCGCCCCGAGGCGCGAATACATGATCCGGAGCATCGCATTCACATCGGTCGCCGTGCCGACTGTCGAGCGTGGGTTCGCTCCCATGCGCTCTTGATCGACGATGATCGCGGTCGTGAGGCCCTCGAGCACGTCGACATCGGGGCGCGCCTGTTGCGGCATGAAGCCCTGCACAAAGGTGCTGTAGGTCTCGTTGATGAGCCGCTGCGACTCTGCCGCAATCGTGCTGAACACGAGCGAGCTCTTGCCCGATCCCGAGACCCCTGTAAACACGGTGAGACGGCGCTTGGGCAGGTCGATATTGACGCTTTTGAGGTTGTGCTCGCGGGCGCCGCGCACGCGAATGATGGTGTGGTCGTCGGCGGGGTGAACGTGCTGTGCGGGGTTCATATCGAAAGCGTAACGCGTGCCACCGACGTTGAGCAGGCTTCCCGGTCAACGAATGTCTAGCGGCGTGTCAGACGACAACCGTATGCTGGGCGGGTGGTCACCGCACCCCCGATTAAGCTCACCGTGAAACCCTGGCCGGCCATCGCCGCGCTGCTCACGGTGCTGGCCGCGCCCGCCTTCTTCGTGTTCGAGGACGTTTTCGCGGGGGTGCTGCTGCTCGTGATGGGGCTCGCGGCGGCGGGCTACTCGGACCGCGGCGGCTGCGGGGCGGCCTGCTCGCTGCCGCTCACGCGCGACGAACGAAAGCTGTGGGCCGGCCGTGACACCGCGCCGCGACCGCCCTCGCTCCTGCGCGATCTATCGTTGATCGCGCTGGGCCTGGGTATCGTCAGGCTCATTCCGCTTGCCGCACAGCTCGACAACTGGGCAATGATACGTTTCACGCTCGCCCTCGGTGGCGCGGTACTCGTGCCCTACCTCGTCTCGCGCTTTATCTACCGCGACCGCGCGACCGGGTTTCCGTGGCGCGGCGGTGGCCGCTGGGGCAGGCTGCACTGGACCTGGCTCGTCGCGGTCATCGGGCTCGCCTGGCTGCTACTGCCTGTCTACTTCATGGGATCCGGGGTCTACCAGAACTGGCCCGCCGTCGATTCCCCCGCACAGATTGCGCGGCTCTTCGTTGGCGTCGGTGCCGTCGGTATTTGGGACGAACTGTTCTTCGTCTGCACCGTGTTCGCGGCGCTGCTGCGCCACTTTCCGATGTGGGCCGCCAACATTTTGCAGGCCATCGTATTCGTGTCGTTCCTCTGGGAGCTCGGCTACCGTTCGTGGGGGCCGCTGCTCACGATCCCGTTTGCGCTCGTGCAGGGGTACATCTTCGTGCGCACGCGCTCACTCGCATACGTCGTCACGGTGCACTTGATCTTTGACGCGATTGTGTTTGCGGTGCTCGTGCACGCGCACAATCCGAGCCTCTTTGACTGGTTTCCGCTCGTCGCGTAGCTCGCGGGCCGAGATCGGCCGCGGCAGGGTACTGATCCGGATCCGAAAGCAGCCGTCGTGCTCGCCGCCTTGCCGCGCGTCAGCCCGCGAGCAGCGTGGCGACGCGGCGCACCGCGAACTCGTAGCCCTGCACGCCGCAGCCCACGATTACGCACTCGGCAATGTCTGACACGTAGGAGTGGTGTCTGAAGGTCTCGCGCGCGTGCACGTTCGAGATGTGCACCTCGGCGACCGGCAGCGCGACGCCGGTGAGCGCGTCGCGGATCGCGACCGAGGTGTGCGTGAAGGCACCAGGGTTGATGATGATTGCGGCGCAGTCCTCGCGGGCGGCGTGGATCGCGTCGATGAGCTCGCCCTCGTGGTTGCTCTGCACGCTGCGCGTCTCGAGGCTGTACTCGTGGGCGACGCGCGCTACGAGCGCCTCGACGTCTGCGAGCGTCTCGGCTCCGTAGATCTCGGGTTCACGGGTGCCCAGCAGATTTAGGTTGGGGCCGTTTACCAGCAAAATGCGTCTCGTCATGGCGCCCTCTCATAATTGGTCTTGCCCCATCGTATCGGCGCAGGGCTTCGTGCAGCGACCGTAAGGTACCTTTGTGTGGTGACTGAACAGCAGCCTCAGACCCGCAAGCAGTACGACCCGTCGACCTTTCGCGATAAGCCCGTTTCGTTCGTGCGCCGCGGTGGCCGCATGACCGAGTCCCAGGATCGTGCCTGGAGCGACGACGACGGCCAGTACCTATTGCCGATTGAGCACGGCCCGGCGACGGCGAGCCTCGGTGAGGGGCAGACCGGTGACCCCGTCGAGCTGTATGGCCGCGATGCTCCGCTCACGGTCGAGGTCGGATCAGGGCAGGGTCACGCGATTCTGCACGCCTGCCAGCAGCACCCCGACCGCAACTTTCTCGCTGTCGAGGTGTTTCAGGGCGGTCTCGCCCGCACGATTCTGGGGGCTGTTGAAGCGGGAGTGACCAACCTCAAGCTCGCTGAGGTGAATGCCCCTGAGCTGCTCGAGAAGTACCTGCCGGCGGGTTCGGTCGATGAGGTCTGGGTGTTCTTTCCGGATCCCTGGCACAAGGCCAAGCACAACAAGCGCCGCCTCATCAACCCTGATTTCGTGGCGATCGCGCACCGTGCGCTGCACGAGGGGGGCACTCTGCGCCTCGCGACCGATTGGCAGGAGTACGCCGACCAGATGCGCGAGGTGCTCGACGCGGCGCCCGAGTTTGTGCGCGCGTTCGAGGGGGAGTGGGCCGAGCGTTACGAGGGCCGTGTGATGACCGCCTTCGAGCGTAAGGGGCTCGACAAGGGACGCGACATTCGTGATCTGACGTACACGCGGGTGTAGGCCCCCGGTTGGCTGGGGCTGCACCGGGGTTTAGCAGTCCCCGGATGCTGAAACCCCAATGGTCGTGCCTTGCTGCTCGTCGCGAGCAAACCAGAAAGATTCGTGCGTGGCGGTCGCCCGCGCACGGATAACTCTCGCTCGAAATCGTTAAACGTGCGGTTCACCGAAGACGAACGGGCGCGGATTCTCGAGCACACTGCGCAGGCAGGTCGGCCGCGGGAGCGGGCGCGCGAACCGCTGCTGCAAGGGCCGGCAATTGCTACACTTCGGTACACAACGAAACCAAAGCTAAGGGCATGAGATGACAAGCGCACACTGGGCAGGACTGATCCGGAATTCTTCGATGCAGGTGGATGTGTTGATGGTTCTTACGCAAGACCCTGACGTCGGGGTGCGTGAAGAGATGGCCAGGAATTCTTCGATTCCGGTGGATGTGTTGAGGGTTTTGGCGCAAGACCCTGACGACAGGGTTCGTAGCGGTGTGGCCTGGAATTCTTCGGCGCCGGTGGATGTGTTGAGGGTTTTGGCGCAAGACCCCCACTACAAGGTCCGTGGAGGTGTGGTCGGGAATTCTTCGATTCCGGTGGATGTGTTGAGGGTTTTGGCGCAAGACCCCGAAGTCGGGGTGCGTCAAAAGGTGGCCTGGGAGTCTTCGGCGCCGGTGGATGTGTTGAGGGTTTTGGCGCAAGACCCCGACCTTAGGGCTAGTAGCGGGGTGGCCGGGAATTCTTCGGCGCCGGTGGATGTGTTGAGGGTTTTGGCGCAAAGCCCCTACGCTGGGGTTCGTAGCGGGGTGGCCGGGAATTCTTTGGCGCCGGTGGATGTGTTGAGGGTTTTGGTGCAAGACTCTGACGTCTTGGTTCGTACAGGGGTGGCCGGGAATTCTTCGGCGCCGGTGGAAGTCTTGAGGGTTTTGGCGCAAGACCCCGAAGTTGGGGTGCGTGAAAGGGTGGCCCGGAATTCTTTGGCGCCGGTGGATGTGTTGAGGGTTTTGGCGCAAGACCCCGACGACAGGGTTCGTACAGGGGTGGCCGAGAATTCTTTGGCACCGGTGGATGTGTTGAGGGTTTTGGTGCAAGACCCTGACGTCGGGGTTCGTATCGTGGTGGCCGGGAATTCTTCGGTGCCAGTGGATGTGTTGAGGGTTTTGGTGCAAAACCCCGACGTCTTGGTTCGTACAGGGTTGGCCAGGAATCCTTCGATTCCGGTGGATGTGTTTAAGGTTTTGGCGCAAGACTCTGACGTCTTGGTTCGTACAGGGGTGGCCGGGAATTCTTCGGTGCCGGTGGATGCGTTGAGGGTTCTTGCAGAAGACCCCGAAGTTGGGGTGCGTGAGAGGGTGGCCGGGAATTCTTCGATTCCGGTGGATGTGTTTAGGGTTTTGGCGCAAGACTCTGACGTCTTGGTTCGTACAGGGGTGGCGGGGAATTCTTCGGTGCCGGATCCAGCAAACGTGAAAGGCAGCTTTTAGTAAGCCAATTCAAAAAACGCACAGGCATCTGCTGATTGGTTGAGCGACTGGGGCTTCTCTGCACCGAGATAGCGACACTTGTTGCGTGGTGTCGGCAGTGGTAAGCATTCGTCACACTTCTGAGCTTCAGGGAAGAGGCAGGAGTACGGTGGAAGCATGAGCGACGAAGCTGTAGACCGGGACACGGAGGGCAAGAGCAGTGGGTTGAACGAACGGTCCGATGACCCTCTGTCGAATGAATTCCCACCGCACCGCGTCATCGAACCGAGCGTGCTCTACGTCGGTACCCCCGCTTACCTTGTCGCGACGCAGAACCCCGACGGCACCGCCAACCTCGCACCCGCCTCGAGCCACTTCGCGCTCGGCCGCATCATCGTGCTCGGGCTTGAGGAGGGCGGGCAGTCGCTCGACAATGCGCGGCGGCACGGCGAGCTCACCGTGAACTTTCCGTCCGCCGACCAGTGGCAGCACGTCGAACGACTTGCGGGGGTCACAGGCAAAGACCCCGTCCCGGCAGAGAAGCCCGGGTATGAGTTCGAACCGCACAAGTTCGAGCGTGCCGGGCTCACGCCCACACCATCAGACCTGGTCGACGTGCCGCGGGTGGCAGAGGCTCCGATTCAGCTCGAAGCCCGGGTGCTGCGCATCACCGATGGTGCGCACTCCGACGGAGCCGCTCACATCTACGGCATCGTCGAGGCCGAGGTAGTGCGTGTGCACGCGGCCGAAAGCATCACGGTTCCCGGTACTGACCACCTCGACCCCGAGGCCTGGCACCCGCTGATCTACGCCTACCGCCACTTCTTCGACCGCGGCCCCGAGGTGGGGTGGACCCGCAAGAGCCCAGTCGCCCAGGTCCCAGCGGCCGTCGACCGGTGGGAACTCAACGGCGGCACCTGGCGTGTGCACAGCGTCACTGACGACCAAGCAATCGTCGAGCTGCGCCGCTGCGACGGCGGCGAGATCGCTGAGCTTGCCACGCTCACCGATCCGCACGAACTGCGCTGGGCCCGCGTGCAGCTCGCGGCGTCGGCAAACCCAACTGCGCTCAAACTTTCGTAGTTCAGAGGAAAACACATGACTTACCAGGACACCCCGGTCACCGCGCCCGTTGCCAACACCTCGTGGGCCGAAGCACTCGGGCTCGCGGCGCCCATCGTCTGCGCGCCCATGGGCGGGGCGGCCGGAGGACAACTCGCGGCCGCGGTGTCCCGCGCGGGCGGCCTCGGCATGATCGGCATGGGAAGCGCCGGATCAGCTGCTGCGCTCGAACGCGAGCTCGCGGCGCTTGAACCTGCCGCCCGGCTACCCTTCGGTATCGGCATGGTCCACTGGGGGATAGCGAAGCACCCCGACATGTTCGATCGGGCGCTCGCCGCAATGCCAGCCCTCATCTCGGTCAGCTTTGGTGATTGGCAGCCCGGAGGCCTAGCCCCCGCGTGGATCGACCAGGCGCGAGCGGCTGGCGCGCACACGATCACGCAGGTTGCGACCGTTGAAGAAGCAAAGGCCGCTGCTGACGCAGGTATCGACGCTATCGTCGCACGAGGGCTTGAGGGCGGCGGTCACGGCGACCACGCCGAACCGCTCGCCAGCCTGCTCGACGACGTGCTCGCCGCGGTCGAGATTCCGGTGCTCGCCGCCGGAGCCGTGAGTACCTCGGCAGACGTGCGACGTGTACTCAACGCTGGGGCGGCCGCGGCCTGGGTCGGCACGGCGTTCGCGGCGTGCGAGGAATCACTCACTCCACCCGCAGCGCGGGCCGCGATGATCGCGGCGCGCGGATCCGGCACTCTTGTGAGCCGCGTCTACGACGTCGCGCTTGAGCGGCCGTGGCCAGCACGATTCCCCGAGCGACTGATTCCGACTCCGTTCATCATCGAGTGGCAGGGGCGCGAGGACGAACTCGCTGCGAATGAGGCGGCCAAGCGAGAGTTTCGGGCTGCGTGCGAGGCAGGGGATTTCACGGTCGTGCCGGTCGACGCGGGGCAGGGGGTTGACCTCGTGACGCGGGTACGGCCGGCCCGAGAGGTGCTGCGGGAGCTTGCGGGCTGCAAGCGTTAGGCCGGATTGAGGGAGACCAAGCTAAAACGAAGGCCGCCCTCAATCAGGTCTTGAACCGCTACTTCAGTTCTTCGACGGTAACCGTGTAGGAAGCGTTGGCCGCACTGATCCGAAGGAAGTACTCCCCAGCCTTCTTGCGCAGCAAGGTCTCGCCCGGTCCCGCATCGGACACCATGACCTCGGGGATTCCGCCATCAGTCATTAGGTCGGTGCCTTCGGGAAGCACGTAAATTGCGCCAACGATCATCCCAGCCCCTGACGTATCGACGAAATCATAGGTCAGGCGCACCTTGCTGCCGCTCAAGACAAGCGTGTCTGATTGCTGATCAGCGGCACCGCTAATCGTCGCAACGGTGGTCCACTCTTCTGCAGGAGCAGCCTCAGAATTCTTGGGCTCCGCGGGTTCCTTTGCCGCGGGTGCCTCGACTGTGGGCTCTTCAGTGAGTATTCGGACTTCTGAGCACCGCCAGTATTCCGGTTGAGCACCGCCCGCTGAAGCGCAGTTATTGTCTGGTGAG